>DATHWT010000030.1:0-2659 GCA_035460345.1 Methylophilus sp.
GGCGTCAGCAATTTCTGTGTGACACCGGCTTACGGCTTCTTGCTGCCAGCGTATGGCACCATGTGGCTGGCAGGTCGCTGGACGGCCGATAATACCAGCTGGGAATTCAGCAGCCTGTTCAAACTGGCGGGCGTGGTCGTAGTGGCTTCAGCCATTGCAGAATTGTTCTCCAGCGGCGGGTTCTATTTCTTCGGTGGCCGTTACGCTAACCCTACCCTGGTTGAGTTTGGTGCACGCGTGGTGAAATACTATCCAAAACAGCTGGAAGCGATTGCGTTCTGGATAGTGGTCGCGTTGATCGCACACGTGGTATTCGGCCTGGCCAAACGCTCTGTTCACGAAAAAGTTTAAGTCTTAAAACACTATGGAAACCAATGACCGCGACAGCCGCCACAAGGCGCGCATGATACGAAAAAAGGCGGTCATTGATGAAAAGATCGAGCAGGCCAAGGTAGAAAAAGGCCTGCTACTTATCCTCACCGGCAACGGCAAAGGCAAAAGTTCTTCTGCTTTTGGCATGGTTGCCCGCTCCCTTGGTCACGGCATGCGTGTCGGCGTTGCCCAGTTTATCAAAGGCCGGTCTGATACGGGTGAAGAAGCCTTTTTCCGCCAGCATCCAGCAGTCACCTGGCATGTACTCGGTGAAGGCTTTACCTGGAACACCCAAGACCGCCAGCGCGATACCGAAACCGCGATGCGTGGCTGGCAACTGGTGGCGGAGATGCTCACAGATCCAGCCATCCAGCTAGTCGTGCTGGATGAACTCACCTACACCTTCAAATATGGTTATCTCGATGAGCAAATGGTTCTGGATGCCATTGCCAATCGCCCGCCTATGCAACATGTGGTCATCACCGGCCGTGGCGCGTCTGAGGCTTTGAGAGAAGCTGCCGATACAGTCAGCGAATTGATGGACGTCAAACATGCCTGGCGCGCCGGTATCAAGGCACAAGCTGGAATAGACCTGTAATGCAACTCGCTGTTGCAACCTGCCATGCGATGCTTATCGCAGCGCCTGCTTCCGGTCAGGGAAAGACCATGACCACTGCCGCACTGGCACGTGCATATCGCAATCGCGGTCTGCGCGTGCAGGCATTCAAATGCGGGCCGGATTTTATTGACGGCATGATCCTGGAAGTTGCCACCGGCAACCCGGTCTACAACCTGGACTTAGGGATGTGCGGCGAAGCCGACGCCCGACGTTTGCTTTACAAAGCTGCGCAGGAAAATGATGTGATTTTGCTGGAAGGCGTGATGGGGCTGTATGACGGCAAGCCGTCCTGTGCCGACATCGCTGAACGCTTCGGCATCCCGGTTGGCCTCGTCGTTAACGCCAAGGCCATGGCGCAAACATTTGCAGCGGTAGCATATGGCTTATATGCATTCCGCCCCAGCCTGCAACGCGCTGGCGTGATTGCCAACCAGGTTGGCAGTGACGGACATGCCAGAATGATTAAAGAAGCCTTGCCTGCGGATATCCCCTGGCTCGGTTCTATACCATTCGATTCACAGCTAAGCTTGCCGGAACGCCACCTGGGTTTGCATCTGGCGCAGGAAATCACCGATATTGACAAGCGCATTGAAGCCGCAGCGCAATTATTAGGTCAAGAAATCTCGCTGCCGCCGACTGTGCGTTTTGATGCGCCAGAAAATAATGCCTGTGAGCCATTGTTGCAAGGTAAAACCATCGCAGTGGCGAAAGATGCTGCCTTCTGTTTTATCTACCAGGCTAATCTTGATCTGCTGCAATCACTGGGCGCAACAATTACTTTTTTCTCGCCTTTAAATGATGGGCAATTGCCAGCGGCAGATGCCTGCTGGCTGCCAGGCGGTTACCCTGAACTACATTTAGACACGCTGCAACACAATCACGGCATGCGCGAAAGCCTGCAAGCAGCCGTTGCTTCTGGCATGCCGGTGCTGGCTGAATGTGGTGGCATGCTGGCAGCGGGTGCAAGCCTCAACGGGCAAGCCGTTTTTGGCCTATTGACGGGTCATGGCACGATAGAAGCCAAACGGCAGGGTCTGGGAACACAGCACGCAAGCTTCCCTTCAGATTCAGGCGAGGCTGCGGAAACCATAGGCGCGCACACTTTCCATTACGGTCGCTTTGAAACCAGCCTGCCGGTGATTGCACAAGCCAAAGGCAGGTACGGCGCAGGCGAAGCAGTGTATCGTCACCACAACATCACTGCCAGCTTCCTGCATTTTTATTTCCCGTCCAATCCGGCGTTGGCCGCGCAATTTTTCCTGCCATGAGTTTTGCCTATCCTGAAGACGACAAAGCGGCGATTTACAAAGTGATTGCCGAGCGGCGTGATATGCGGCACTTTTTGCCTACCCCTATCGCTCCCGAGCTTTTGCAAAGACTATTGCAGGCGGCACACCATGCGCCCAGCGTTGGACTGATGCAGCCATGGCGCTTTATCCGTATTAGTGATGTTGATTTGCGCAAACGTATTCATACCGTGGTCGATGAAGAACGAAAAAAGACCGCACAGGCGATTGGTGAATTTGAGAATACGGCACGTATGGCCGAATTTATGCGACTTAAGGTAGAAGGTATTCTTGATTGTGGCGAATTACTGGTAGCCACTTTGTGCGACCAGCGGGAGAAATATGTTTTTGGTCGCCGCACGCTGCCGGAGATGGACCTGGC
>DATHWT010000031.1:0-8466 GCA_035460345.1 Methylophilus sp.
GTCATATCGCGATGACTCCCTTGGGTAATTTTCTGATTGGGAGTAGTATACGCTTTTGTATTGTTTTCGACGAACCCGGTGCGTGTTAACGCCTCTAATTTTGTTGTGTTTAACATCGTCTCATCCCTTATTTTTGCCTGCCAAATGCAACATGCAATACAGACACTTGTCCGACACCGTCTTATCCGCAAAGTTCCACCGATTTAACAACATATGAATAAAGTCTTTGATGTCTTGATCATTGGCAGTGGATTGGCGGGACAATCTCTCGCTCTGCGGCTGGCTGAAAATTACCGCATCTGCATCCTCAGTAAACGCGAGCTATCCATGAGTGCCAGCAACTGGGCGCAGGGCGGCATCGCGGCAGTGCATAACAGTGAAGATTCCATAGAAGCACACATCCAGGACACCCTGGATGCAGGCGCTGGATTATGCGATAGCGAAGTCACACGCATGGTGGTCAATAATGGCCGTGCCAGCATTGAATGGCTATTGCAGCAAGGCGTGAATTTCACACGCGAAGCTGAGGATGACCGCCTCCACCTGACGCGTGAAGGCGGCCATAGCCATAGACGCGTTGTGCATGTGGCCGATGCTACCGGGCAGGCCGTGCAGACAACTTTGACTGACCGTGTCCGCGAACACCCGAACATCACTATTCTTGAACACCATATTGCCGTAGACCTGATCACCACGCACAAGCTGTTTCAGCAAACAGCCAGCGATGGCCCTAACCGATGCCTGGGGGCTTATGTATTGAATAGCCAGACCGGGCATGTAACGACGCTTTCTGCACAATATACGGTGATGGCGACTGGTGGTGCTGGCAAAGTTTACCTTTACACCACCAATCCTGATATCAGCACCGGTGACGGCATAGCCATGGCATGGCGGGCTGGATGCCGGGTTGCGAACATGGAGTTTGTACAGTTCCACCCGACCTGCCTTTACCACCCGCACGCAAAATCTTTCCTGATTTCAGAAGTCCTGCGTGGCGAAGGCGGTTTGCTCACGTTGCCGGATGGCACACGCTTTATGCACCTGCATGATGAGCGGGCAGAACTGGCACCACGCGATGTGGTGGCAAGGGCGATCGACTTTGAAATGAAAAAACGCGGGCTGGATTGTGTTTACCTGGATATCAGCCACAAACCGATGGAATTTATCCAGTCGCACTTCCCCAATATTTATAAACGCTGTTTGCAGTTAGGCATTGATATCAGCAAACAGCCAATTCCCGTGGTGCCTGCCGCACACTATACCTGCGGCGGCGTGATGACGGATATGCACGGCCGCACCGATATTGATTGCCTGTATGCGATTGGCGAGACCGCCTGTACCGGCTTGCATGGCGCCAACCGGCTGGCGAGCAACTCTTTACTGGAATGCCTGGCATTCAGCGAGAGCTGTGCGCAGGATATCCAGGCCTCCGGCCAGCAACCTACCATTTCACTGCCGGATTGGGACGAAAGCCGCGTTACCGATGCCGATGAAGAAGTGCTGATTACCCATACCTGGGATGAGTTACGGCGGTTTATGTGGAACTACGTTGGCATTGTACGCACGAATAAAAGGCTGAGCCGCGCATTGCACCGCATCCATATGCTGCGTGATGAAGTGCACGAGTTTTATAGCAACTTCAAGGTCAGCCATGACCTGATTGAACTGCGTAACTTATTGCAAGTAGCCGAGCTGATCGTGCGCTGCGCGATTGAGCGCGAGGAAAGCCGTGGGCTGCATTACAGCAAAGACTACCCGGACTTGCTGCCTGAGGCGATTCCCACTGTGTTAGCACCGGAAAACTACACTAGCCTGCTGGATTAATATGCCAGCAACCTGGCTGTTACTTGCGCTAAGCCTAATCAGCATTTGCTCCCATGCAGAACCCGTGCTGCAAAGAGTGCTGGATGGCGACACGGTGATTATCCGCGACCAGGGAAATACTTATCGGCTGCGTCTGCTGGATATTGATGCGCCCGAATCGCAGCAAACGTATGGCAAGCAGGCCAAGCGTAGCCTGATGGCACTGTGTAATGGCAAAATTGCAGTGCAACCAGCTGGCACAGATCTTTACGGACGCACGCTTGGTCACTTATCCTGCAACAACATAGATGCCAGCCAATACCAGGTTGCTCAAGGCATGGCCTGGTTTAACAGCCGCTACTCAACACGTGAAGAATTAGCGTCATTCCAACTTCAGGCACAACACCAGGCATTGGGCCTATGGCAACAGCCCAACCCTACCCCGCCCTGGGTTTGGCGCAAGCATTTTGGTCAACATTATCGGCATCCGGAATGACAATATCCGCCAATATCCTTTAGAATAATGCTTTATTACCGAATAACTTAGGACATTTCACATGCAAGTAGCAATGAACACTGTAGTCAGCATGACTTACAAACTACAAAATACGGATGGCGAAACACTGGAGGAAAGCCAGCAACCGGTCGCTTACCTGCACGGCGGTTATGACAATATTTTCCCTAAAGTAGAAGAAGCCATGCATGGCAAAAACGTCGGTGATGTGATTGAAGTCAGCCTGGACCCGGAAGATGGTTTTGGTGAATACGATGACGGCCTGGTGCAAATCGAACAGGCCAGCGCTTTCCCGGCTGAAGAATTAAAAGTCGGCATGCAATTCGAAGGTGAAGACGAAACCGGTGATGTGATTTTGTACACAATCACCGATATCGCTGATGGCAAAGTAGTTGTGGATGGCAATCATCCCTGGGCTGGTCAACGCCTGCTGTTCACTGCAACGATCAAAGATGTACGTTCAGCCAATAAAGAAGAAATAGAGCATCAGCATGTGCATGGTGCCGGTGGTCATCACCACTAAGGATTAAGTGTCTGCGCAAGCGAATTGCTGCATTGCGCCGACCTTTTCAAACAAAGCCTCGTGACCTTGCTGCATCTCGGTTTCTCCGTTACGAGCGCCCTAAACTTCATCTCGCTCGATCAATTACGCTGCGCTTCCTGAAAGCAACGGCTGGCGCAATTGCCCTTGCGTCAATTGCAATACCTCATCGGCGATTTCCGCCACCTCATCCCGCACATGGCTGACATACAAGGTTGGCAGTCCAAATGTAGTGATCACTTTCCTGATATAAGGCAGCACCTGCTGTTTGAGTGCTTCATCCAGGCCACTTAATGGTTCATCCATCAACAATACGCTAGGCTGGCTGAGCAAAGCGCGGCCAATCGCCACCCTTTGTTTTTCCCCGCCGGATAGCTGGCTGGGTTTGCGCTGCAATAAAGCACCGATATCCAGCACAGCAACTACTTCTTGCAGCGAAATAGCGACGGCCCTTTTGGGCATGCCATACACCAGATTCTGCTGCACATTCATATGCGGGAATAATCGCCCATCCTGAAAAACGATGCCGACTTGTCGATGCCAGGGCGGCAGCTGAATGCCCTGCTTTGAATCAAACCAGAGATGCTGATGACTTTGAATGACGCCGGAAGCTGGTATTAACAGCCCGGCCAGGCTATGCAACAAAGTCGTTTTGCCGGAGCCGGATGCGCCCATGATACCCAGGCAATGACCAGGCTTTAAATCGAACTTTGCTTGCAACGAAAAAGCAGGCTCTGTCGCGGCGACTGCATAAGGCTGCCTGATCTGGATATCGACCTGTAGCATCAGCGCTGGCTCATGATCAGCCGTCTTTCCAGCCATTGGCTGGCAAGCAAGGCAAACACCGACACCAGCACACTTAGGATCACCAGCCTGAGCGCCGCGGTGTCGCCTTCTGGCGTTTGCGTCAGGCTATAGATAGCCAGTGGCAAGGTGCGGGTTTCACCTTCAAGGTTACCGGCAAAGGTGATGGTGGCACCAAACTCGCCCAGGCTGCGGCTGAATGCCAGAATCGCACCGGTCAGCAAACCGTGATAGGACAAAGGCAGCGTGATGGTAAAAAATACTTTTACTGGCGAAGCACCCAGTGTTTGCGCGGCTTGCTCCAGAAGTGGGTTGACCTGATATAGCGCCTGGCGAATGGCGCGCACCATCAATGGAAAAGCCATCACCGCCGAGGCAATCACGGCGCCCCACCAGTGAAAGGTGAACTGGATATGCAATTGCTCATACAGCCAGGCACCTATCCAGCCCCGACGCCCAAGCACAACCAACAACATATAGCCCAATACCACCGGCGGCAACACCATAGGTAAATGCACCAGCGCATCCAGCAGAGATTGTCCCCAGAAACGTTTCTTTACCAACAGCCAGGCCATCAGCATGGCAGGCAACAGCAAAATAACCACACACCAAAAAGCCACTTTCAATGAAAGCAGCACGATGGCAATTTCGGCTGGGGATAAAGTCCACATAGGGATTACAAAGACAACAACAGTTTAATCAAGCGGTTTGAACCCATATGAACCAAGTAGCTTTTTGGCTTCAGGTGTTTGTAAATACTGATAAAACGCGGTGGTCGCCGAGGAAGCCTGTGGCAACACAGCTATAGGATAAATGATGGGCACATGGCTGTTTTCCGCGAATTCACCGGCCAGCTTTACCTTGCTGGAAGATTGCGCGTCACTGGCATAAACGATACCCACATCACACTCATCGCGCTCGACCAGATTCAGGGTGGCGCGTACATCTTGGGTGCTTACCAGGCGGTTTTTGAGTTTTTCCCACCAGCCAAGACTGGTGAGCGACTGTTTGGCATAAATACCGACCGGCACTGACAAAGTATCGCCGGTGCACCAGTAACCAGGCGCCTGCTGGTTCACATCTACAGCTGCATCGGTCTTGATGCTCAATGGCTTGGCTAGCGGCGTGATCAACACCAGGCGATTGCTCAACCATGGCTTGATGGTCGCGGTTTGCACCAGTTGCTTGTCTTTCAGGTATTGCATCCACTTTTCATCGGCAGAAATAAATAAATCCCCCGGTGCGCCTTGTTCCAATTGCTTGGCCAGGGTGCCGGACCCACCATATACCGGCACAATCTGCACTCCGGATTGCTGGCTATACTGCTTGGCCAATACGTTCATCACATCAGTCAGGCTGGCCGCCGCAAATACTTTGACCTTGCCTTCTTCCGCTTGGGCCAATACGCTGATCAGGCACAGGCCGACAAAAACGCCCGCATAAGACAAATATCGCCCACCCCAATGTTTCATGTTTCCCATCCCCTTCAAAAGATTAACAAACGACGCGAGCAATGACTCGTCAAAAAACAGTCATGCTACCATCGTTATATTCATGCATGCATTACGAGAGCCAAAAAAATTACGTTTTTTTCAAATGTCTTGTGATCAGATCCAGCTCATCCACTGCGGCCTGGGCCGATTTTTGCAGAATCTGCTGATAAGCGTCTATCAGAGATTTGCCAAATGCTGTGACCTGGGCCCCGCCACCATGGGTGCCACCGGTGGTACTCAGCACCACCACCTGATCAAAACAGCGATTCATCACATCCACCAGTTCCCAGGCGCGACGGTAAGACATCTGCATTTGTTTGGCGGCAGCGGAAATGGACCCATGTTGCTCTATCATCTGCAACAGCTCGATTTTACCCGGCCCAAGCGCAGTGTTGCCATCATGGTTAATCCGGATTTTGAGTAGGGTTGGCGACATTGTTCAATTATTCCAGCGGGATCTCAGCCTGGGCAAATGCTTCAAATGGCGGCAGTTCCGCCAGTGAGCGTAAATTCAGGTCATCCAGGAAATGTTTGGTAGTTGCATATAACGATGGCCTGCCTGGCACCTCGCGCTGCCCAACTACGTCTATCCAGTCACGTTCCTGTAACTGGCGGATCACGTTAAGGTTCACGGCCACGCCGCGTATCTGCTCGATATCGCCCCTGGTGACCGGCTGGCGGTAGGCAATAATCGCCAGCGTTTCCATCACCGCGCGCGAGTATTTCGGCTGCCGCTCCGGATTCAGGCGAGAAAGATATTCGCTGTATTCCTGCTTGGCCTGAAAACGGTAACCACTTGCTACCTGGACCAGGTCCAACGTTCTATCCAGCCAGTCTGCTTTCAGTTCATCCAGCAGCATGCGCAGCGTTGGCCGCTCCATGCGCCCCGCAAACAGTTTAAGCAGGTCGTCCAGCGCCAGTGCTTGCGGCGAGGTGAGCAAGGCTGCTTCCAGAATCTGCTTCATGTCCTGGATATTATCCGGGTCACGCATTAAGAAGCCCCTTCATCATAAGCCTGCGCCTGAACATAAATGGTGCCGAACGCTTCCTGTTGCGTAATGCGGATCAGGCCTTCTTTGGCCAGTTCCAGCATGGCCAGGAAACTCACGACTAATTTGGGGATGCCATCTGTTTCCAGATCAAACAATTCATCAAACCGAAGCACGGTGGCGGTGCTCAAGCGCCGCAATAACAGACTCATATGTTCGCGCACCGAGAGCTCCGCGCGGCCAAGCTTGTGGTGCTGATTCAATTTGGCACGTTTTAGCACATTGCGCCAGGCCTCGACGAGGTCATCCAGGCTGACTTCCGGCGGTTTGACCTGGCTGATTTGCTGGTAGTAAGCAGCCGCCACTTCAATCTCTTCCCCGACTTTAGGCATGGCATCCAGCCGTTGCGCGGCCAGCTTGATCGCTTCGTATTCCATTAAACGCCTGACCAGTTCCGCGCGCGGGTCATCCTCTTCTTCCACTTCGGTCGGTTTTGGCAGCAGCATGCGTGACTTGATCTCGATCAGCATGGCGGCCATCAATAGGTAGTCAGCGGCCAATTCGAGCTTGATTGCCTTCATTTTTTCGACGTAAGCCATATATTGCACAGTCAGCTGCGCCATCTGGATATCGAGGATATCCAGATTATGTTTGCGGATCAGGTAGAGCAATAAATCCAGCGGACCTTCGAAGGTGTCCAGGTAAACTTCCAGCGCATCCGGCGGGATATACAAATCCTGCGGCAGCTCAGAGAGCGTTTCGCCTTTGATTTTGACCGGACTGTGTTCCTGGATATCCATACTGGGATTGTAACGATTTGCGCGTGCGGATTAAAGGCTATTCGGCGTAAGGGTTGCCGAAACCCAGTTTCCGCATGACTGCCGTTTCCATAGCCTCCATTAAATCGGCTTGCGCATCCACTTCATGGTCATAACCGTGCAGGTGTAATACACCGTGTACTGTCATATGCGCATAATGCGCCAGCAGTGTTTTGCCCTGCTCGCTTGCTTCTTTCGCCACCACCGGGGCACAAATCACAATATCGCCCATCAGTTGCGGCTCTTCGGCCAACGGAAAAGTCAGCACATTGGTTGCGTAATTCTTGCCTCGGTAAGTCGCATTCAATACGCGCCCTTCCTCGATATCGACAATACGGATGGTGACACTGGTATCCACGCGCAAAGCGGCCCGCACCCAGCGCCTGAAGTCTGCTTCAGCAGGCAGGTTATTTTCTTCTGAAGCGAGTTGCAGGGAAAAATCTAATTGCGGCATACGGTCAAGTTTTCTAAAAAATATCCGTCATTATAAGAAGAAAACCCTTTAAGGAAACCGTGGCATGTCGAATCGCCCGAAACTGGTGGTTGCCAACCGTAAAATGCATGGCAGCGTACCGGATAATCATCAATTTATGCAAAGCCTGTTGCAGCAAACACAGCATCACCAGGCCCGCTACGCCGTGTGTCCGCCACATCCTTACCTGTACCAGGCACAACATATTCTACAAAACAGCCATATTGCCTGGGGTGGGCAAAACATGAGCCGTTTTGAAAAAGGCGCTTATACCGGTTCGGTTTCTCCGGTGATGTTGAAAGAGTTTGGTTGTACCTATGTGATCATTGGTCATTCAGAACGCAGGCAACGCGGGCATGATAGCGATGAGAGCTGTGGTGAACGGTTCGAAGCGGCAATCAAGGCAGGACTTACGCCTATTTTGTGCATAGGTGAAACGCTGGAGGAATATGAACAAGGTGAAACCGACCTGGTGGTCGTACGCCAGTTAAACCCGGTGATTGCGCATGTCGGCATTGAGGCACTCTCCCAAGGCGTGATTGCCTATGAGCCGGTATGGGCGATTGGATCTGGCAAAGCAGCCACACCACAACATGTGCAGGCTATCTTGTCATTTATCCGTGGACATATAGGCTTGCTGGATGAGCAAGTCGCAGAAAAGATTGATTTGCTTTATGGCGGCAGCGTCAACCCTGGCAATGCGGCACAACTATTGAGTATGCCGGATGTGGATGGGGGATTGATTGGTGGTGCTTCGCTGATAGCAGAAGATTTTATCCGTATCTGCCAGATTGCCAATGAATTAACCGACTTGAAAACAGCGGCTTGATCTGCGGCAACACTTGCAGGCAACAAAAAAGCCGACTTGCGTCGGCTTTTTTATAACCAGGTAATCCAGATTACAACTGTCTGAATTACTTAGCTTCTTCAGCAGGAGCAGCTTCAGCTGGTGCAGCTTCAGCAGGAGCAGCTTCAGCAGGAGCAGCTTCAACTGGTGTTTCAGCAGCTGGTGTTTCAGCAGCTGGAGCTTCA
>DATHWT010000032.1:0-3643 GCA_035460345.1 Methylophilus sp.
TCCGTTATTCAGTCAACAATGATCTGGCGCTGATTGACCTGGATGCATTTGTGATTGCGCCGCGTGCGCTGGACCTGGTGCTGCTCGAATATGTATTAACCCCTGCGCAACTGGCTGTTTTCAAGCAACACTATACGCAAACACACACCTGGCCAGAACATACTGCTGATACACATTGCTATCAGTTGCTGTTATTTCTGATGAATGTCCTAGGTGAAACTGATCTGGCAAAATGGATGCAGCGAATATAGACTCAACGCCTTCGCAATGAGCCATTTCAGCTGGCTTGTTGCCGGTAAATCTTCACCCAACTGATAAAGCCAACCACTGCCAGAATCGTATTCAACACAAACAAGGCGGCTGTGGCGTAATAGCCTGTTTGAATATACAAAATCGTCGCAGCCCCATCAATCACCGCCCAATAAAGCCAGTTTTCCAGCACTTTCCTGGCGATCAGCCAGGTATTCATCACAGAAAAAACCGTGGTATATGCGTCTAAAACCGGGCTTTGCGATTGTCCGGTCTTTTGCAGATAGGTGCTCACGAAAGCACTTATCACAATACCGACTGCAATAAAACCAATATGCCAAAGCCAGGGCCAACGGCTGATGGGTAATGTGTCGGTTTGCTTGCCATGTTTATGCCATAGCCAGAAACCATAAATCGCCATACCCATATAGTAAAAATTCAGCAACGCCTGCATGGGAAGCTGGCCTTCCCAAAACAGTGCGGTGTAAACCAGCGTGCTGAAGAAAGCAAACAGCCAACACCATTGTGACTCTTTAGCTGCCAGCAGAATATAGGCAGCGCCCATCAAAGCGGCGGCAATTTCCCAGGCGGACATTTGCTGAAATGCAGTCAGGACAGGCTGAAAATTATCTTGGTTCATGGCTAGAAAACGCCTAAGAAGTTAACGAGCTTTTGGCTATACATCGACAATATCAGCCCTGTCTGTGCCGATAAACTTCATCACGAATACACTTTGCGGTATCGCAGCAAAGACTGCTTCCATTTCCGCATCCAGGCAATCCATCACTGCGCGGTACTCGCCGAACACTTGCGTCGCCAGGCTATTGCGCTTTACCACCAGGCTGGGATTGGCTTCTAGCTTGTTGATAAACTCCAGAATAGGCTCTACATAACCTTCGGTTAAGGGATACAAACTGATATCTACTGAAATACGCATTTACTTCTCCTTTAATCAAGCGGGCTATCACAGCCCAGCCAGAATGTTATTTAGTAGTCATAACTCACAGTAAGGCCAGCGACGCGTGGCTCGGCAAACTGGACGTATTTTTCTTTTACATCACTGCCGCCATTAGCTGGATTGTTGTCAAAGTAAAAACCACGCGTTGCATAGTCTTTATCAAATAAGTTTCTGACCCATAGGCGCACTTTGTAATGCCCATGTTTGTAATCTGCGCTGGCATTCGCAATCGCATAGGCGCTGGATTTCGTATTATTACTGTCTGAAAAGTAAAAGCTGTCTTTGCCTTCCAAATTGGCACGCAGTGTCCACGCATCGTTCAGATAATATTCAGAGCCTAAATTGAAAGTGTATTTAGGCGCGTGTGCGACCTGGCGGCCATCGAAATTGGCGCCATTAACGGTGCGTTTATCAAAGGTGGCATCAAGCAGACCAAGTGCGCCCAAAACGCGCAAATTATCAGTGATGAACCAGTCCAGACTTCCTTCCAGGCCTTGATGCGTGGCATTTGAGGTATTACCAGTAAAATCAACAAACTGCACACCGGTATCTCTGGAGTTATCTACTTGTGCATTGCGTCTATCGGTGTAAAAAGCCGCCAATGCAGTTTTTAATCGCTTGTCGAACCAGCTGGATTTCAGGCCCAACTCTATTCCTAGATTGTATTCAGTATCAAACGCCAGTAGATTGTTAGGCAATCTCGCGTCATTGTTCACCCCACCTGATTTGTAGCCGCGAGAGAGTGTGGTGTAGATCAAATGGTCTTGATTTGCCTGATAATTCAGGCCAAACTTACCGCCATACAGACCTTCATTCTGGTTAATCTTCAAGGCATTCGAGTCAGTATACCTGGCTTTAAAATACTCGACCCGTGCACCGGTTATCAGAGTCAGTTTATCGGTCAAATGCGTATCGAGCTGACCGTAAATAGCCGTATTTTGTGTGTTGTAATCGCCATTTCTGAGCGTGGTGCCAAAGATGCCAAAATCAGAGTTTTGCTTAAAGGCTTCATCTTGATCCAGGAAATAAAGGCCCACTGTCCAATCTGTAGACTCGTTAAAAATGCGACCAGCTTTATCCGACAGTGCACGCAGCTCAAACGAATAGTTTTCACGGTGCCTATCATACCGTTCAAACCCGTTGTAAGCGTCACCCGCATCTGGGGATAACGCAGCAGAGTACTGCCCAGCATATCCCCAGTCGGCATCATAACTATAGACAATATCGCTTTTTAGATAAGTTGCTTCCGATTGCACGATCACCGCATCAGAAGCTTGCCAGTTGCCTTTAAGTGCAAACGCATTAGTGAGTTGTTTGTCTTGCCCAGGCTGGTCAGACAAACTATTACGGCTGTTATTCAGCGTAAAAGCGTCATAGCCATTATTAATATCCAAATGGGTATAACTTAAGTCAAATGTTAAATCGTCAGTGGCTAATAATCTTAGTTTGCCGCGGAAAGTCAGTTCATCCTGGTTTTGCGTATTGTCGCGATTCAAAAAATCGTTGTTCATATAGCCATCCGACTTGTGGCTGTAAATGGAGGCACGGCCTAATAACTTATCTTCAACCAATGTGCCACCTACCGCGACACCAAAATTTCGAGTGTTGTATCCAGCCAGGCCGGATTCAGCCCGCAGTGAAAACTCTTTAGTAGGCGCTTTGCTGCGCATATTGATAGTCCCGGCCAAACCATTAGTGCCGAATTTCGTACCTTGTGGACCGCGCAAAATTTCAATCGAATCAATATCGAACAACGTGGCTGCGCCACCCGTACGGCTAAAATCCACCCCATCAATCACCAGGCCAACCGATGGATTTAGCGGCGCACTGAATTGGCTAGTTGCACCCATGCCACGAATTTGAAAAAACTGGCCGCGCGAAGCACCGCTAGACAAGTTCACATTCGGCGCTAGGCCCAAGACTTCTTCCAGATGCTGCGCACCACGCGCTTCGATGGTTTCCTGATCAATTTCGGTCAGGCTGACCGCTGTTTTTTGTGCAGTGCTGGGGCGAAAGTCCGCGCTGACCACGACATCAGGCAATTTAACTGCCTCATCATCTTCTGCGGCTAATACCGGAGTGGTCAGTAACAGCCCAATCAGGGACAATGGTTTTGTAATCGGTTTCATGAAAATCCTTTCTATAAGACACATAAAAAGGACAGGGGGAGAGTGACAATGACGTGAGTAGGTTTGTTGAGGGACAACAAACCAAACACTTTTGCGTTGTAGATGCTCTGCCTGTCCCTACGCCAGCATTATCTGGGTCAGGTTCATTGGGTTCCTCACTTGCGCAAGATCTCAGGCGTTAGCCACCCCAAGGCGTTTTGATTTTTCAATCAGGATGTGATTGTAGGTTGATATTGATTACTTTGCTAGAGAATGAGGTTGTATTAGGTTTAAATCCTCTGCAAACTTTGCAAAATTTAATGATATC
>DATHWT010000033.1:0-5069 GCA_035460345.1 Methylophilus sp.
ACCGACAATAAAGGTACTGCGGATGGCGATTTCCGGGCAGGTCTCGCGCCAGGCTTTAATACGGGCCAGGTTATTTTCACTGCTGGCCGGGCGTTTCATCGCCTTGAGTATGCGCGGGCTTGCATGCTGCAATGGCACATCTAGGTAAGGCAGAATTGCGCCTTCTGCCATCAATGGAATCACTTCGTCCACATGCGGGTATGGGTAGACATAATGCAAACGTATCCATACGCCCAATTCTCCCAGCGCTTTGCTCAGCGCAGTCATATGCGTTTTCACCGGCCTGCCGTTCCAGAAACCGCTGCGGAATTTCATATCCACGCCATAGGCCGAGGTATCCTGTGAAATCACCAGGATTTCCGAAACACCGGCATTGACCAGGTTTTCGGCTTCGTTCATGACATCGCCTATCGGGCGACTGACCAGGTCACCACGCATGCTAGGGATAATGCAGAAACTGCAACGGTGGTTACAGCCTTCGGAGATTTTAAGGTAAGCGTAATGTTTGGGCGTCAGGCGCACGCCTTGGGGCGGTACCAGATCGGTATACGGATCATGGGGTTTGGGCAAATGCGTATGCACATGGCCCATCACTTCTTCCAGCGCATGCGGGCCAGTCACTGCCAGCACGCTTGGATGCGCACCAGTGACCACATCTTTTTTAGCACCCAGGCAGCCGGTGACGATCACCTTGCCGTTTTTATTCAGCGCTTCGCCGATCGCATCCAGCGATTCCTGTACCGCAGAATCAATAAATCCACAGGTGTTCACCACCACCAGGTCGGATTGCTCATAGCTGTTGCTGATCTGGTAACCTTCAGCACGCAGCTGGGTAAGGATACGTTCTGAATCCGAGCCTGCCTTGGGGCAGCCCAGTGAAACAAAACCAACTTTAGGCATACTCTGCATACATTAACCTTTTAACCTTCCACCAGGAGCTTGGTTACCGCGACCGAAGCTACGCCTAATGTAATCAATAATAACTGCAACAACGTATCGCGCAATGCGGTGCGTTTATGTAATCCGGGAATCAAATCCGCCACCGCCACGTACAACATGCTGGAAGCTGCCAGGCTTAGGATATAAGGCACCCAGTGCTGTACCATATTCAGTCCGGCATACGCGATCAGGCCACCTGCCAGCGTGGCCAGGCTGGAGGCGATATTGAACAGGAATGCTTTGCGCTTACTGTAGCCGGAATGTAACAAAATCAGGAAATCGCCGACCTCCTGTGGAATCTCGTGGGCAATGATCGCCAGCGCAGTCACCAGCCCGACCTGCATATCGACCATAAAAGCGGCACAGATCAACACACCATCGACAAAATTATGAAAAGTGTCCCCTATCATAATCATCATGCCGCTACGTCCGTCATCGTGATGATGGTGGTGACTCAATACTTGCGGGGATTCAGCTGCCAGGGCCCGGAATTTAATCGCGCCCTGCGGGGCCTTCACTTTTTGAGCGGAAGCTTGGCCTGGATGCAGCTCCGGGCAATGTGCCTCATCGTGTATGGCATGCATTTCACAGTGTTCACCGTGACAGTGGCGCCAAAGCACCAGTTTTTCCAGCGCAAAAAACAGCAAAATGCCGAACAGCATCGTTGCTGTCATCGCCTCTATATTCGGGCTGGTTTCAATCGCGTGTGGCAATATCTCCAGGAACACAGCTGCAAGTAAGGCACCAATCGCATAGCTGACCAGCAACGGCACCCAGTGTTTCCTGGCATTCAGCGCAAACAAGGCAGCGACCGACACGCTTAACACGCCTCCGGCCAGGCAGGCGAGCACCATACCCGTCAGGGGTGACATGGTTGCCAGGGTGGCAGTCAAAGCGGGTGATAAATTAATCATGCATACTTTGTAGAAACGAGGCGCGCATTATACGTGAGTTCTGGCAAAAATGAACATAAACAATCAGTTATCGTCAGTCCGGACTTGCAACTCATATGAATTGCGCAATGACATAGCCGATGACAATGCCTATCATCAGCGCCAGGGTCAAACCGCGGTAGGTCAGCACATCTTTTGAATAACCACGCCGGATAGCAATAAAGGAAATCAGGTAGCCCAATGCATTAAGCAACCAGATAAAGCCAAAGCTTAATACTTTGACGATAATGGGGCCGATCAATGGTAGCAAACCAATTAAACCGACAATCCAGACAAATACCCCTGAAACCAACCCCACCAACACAGTCACCCCAGCCAGCATTTTGACATCCCAATCGTGTTGCAAGCCCCAATAAAGAAAGCCGACGATGAGGATTGCCACAGGTAACATCACTTTCCAGTCTTGCCAGTGCCATGTGAGCGCGTTATCTGCAGGTTGTGACGAATGGCCGCGTATACGATGCTGCCTCATTAAGTATTATCTTTAGCGTCAGCGATCAGTTTGGGCAAGTCATTCACTGCGGTGCAGCTTTGCCAATGCGGCTTTTTAAGCGAAGCATCTGCGGCATAGCCCCAGGTCACCAGCACAAAATCCATTTGGTGCGCATCGGCGGCCAGGCCATCTTCAAGCCGATCACCTATATACAAGCACTCATCGAGTGGCAGAGCTAAGTCCTGCACTATCCGGCCAACCATATCCGCTTTGCGACTTAATGCAGGCTGAAAGTAATCCAGCGCAAAAACGCCCTGAAAAAACTGATCCCATTGCAAATGATGGATAATTTTCTCAGTCGGGGAAAAGCGCTTATTCGTCGCAATGTAGAGCTGATAACCTTCATTATGCAGTTGCTGCAACATATCAGACACACCGTCAAACACCACGGATTTCAAGTAGCCGGTACTGTCATAATGCTGTTTAAATATGGTGGCCAATGCTTGTAGTAGAGCCTCATCGTCACGCCCGGAAAGAATCTTCAGGCTTTCAATCAGTGGCGGGCCGATCACATCGCTGGTTAATGGCACTTGTAAAGGCGTAGCTGTCGTTTTAAAGGCATGATCATAGCCTTCCAGGATACTGGGGGCGGAATCGATCAAGGTGCCATCCAGATCAAAAATCAGATGTTTTTTCATGAATATCTTAGTTGTCTCAAACTGGAGGAAATGGGTCAATGACCTTTAAAAACCATTCTTCCCGTAAATTAATTAAGTGATTACCGGATAAAGCCTATTCCAGCCAGATCATGCTCGCCATGCGCCCGGTATCGCCATCACGCCTGAAGCTGAAAAATGTATCAGGCTCATTGTAGGTGCAACGTCCGCCACCATAAATACGCTGAATGCCTAGGCTGTTTAGCCGTTGCCTGGCGATGGCATACAAATCACCAAGCCATTTTTCGCCATGGGCGCGGAAGGCGCTTTCCGCCGGCGCGTCCTGTGCCATGAATTGCGCACGCACTTCGCCACCCACTTCAAATGCATCAGGGCCAATGGCAGGGCCTAACCAAACAAGTAAACGTCCGGCTTTGACCGGCATGCTGTTGACAGTGGCTTCAATCACGCCATCACACAGGCTGCGCCAGCCGGCATGAATAGCTGCCACGGCTGTTCCCGCCTCATCACACAGCAATACCGGCAAACAATCCGCCGTCATGGTGACGCAAACCACATTGGGATGCGTGGTGAAACTGGCATCCGCAGTTTCCAGGCAACTGGCAGCACCGGCATCAATCACGCGTATGCCATGTACCTGCTGCAACCAGACCGGTTCAGTCGGCAAAAACGGGCATAGGGATTGGCGGTTACGCGCGACATGTTGCGGGCTATCCTTGACATGGTCACCCAGATTCAGGCTGGCATAATTGCCAGTGCTGAAGCCTCCTATGCGCGTGGTTTGCAGCGCTTTAACGCCTGCGGGCGCTGGCCAGTCCGGAATAATGAATTCGGGCTTAGGCATCTTCCTCGTCCGCTAGCAACCCGTCATCATCCCACTCTTCGCTATCTTCCAGATCGCTATCTTGCAGGGCCTCGTCTTCAAGGTCGTCATCGCCCCAGTCCTCATCATCTTCGCCGATAAACAATCCGTTTTCGTCCACATTCAGGTCCACCGGTGACAGTGGCTCATCAGGCACTTCAGTGGCACGCATGGCTTCCAGTAATGCTCGCATGTCATCCGCCAGCTCGATTTGCCACTCCATATGCTCATTGGTGACCGGGTGAGTCAGGCCAAGCTTGATGGCGTGCAAGGCCTGGCGTTTGAAATCACCGATCACGGCCCGCAACTCTGTCGACATCATTTTATGCGGAATGATATTGCCAATGCCATACAAGGGATCACCCACCATAGGCGCTTTTAAATGCTGCAAATGCACGCGGATCTGGTGCGTGCGCCCGGTTTCAAGATTGCAACGCAAATAGGTATTCGTGCCAAAGCGTTCCAGTACCTGATAATGCGTGACCGCAGATTTACCTCTGCGTATCACCGCCATTTTGACGCGTTGGTGTGGATGACGCCCTATCGGCTGGTCTACCTTGCCGCTGCGCCACAATTGACCCCAAACGATGGCACGGTACTCCCGCTTGACGGAATGGGCTTGCAACTGGCGTACCAGGCTGGTTTGTGCTTCCAGTGTTTTCGCCACCACCAGCAAACCGCTGGTATCTTTATCCAGCCGATGCACAATACCTGCGCGTGGCACTTCTTTAAGTTGCGGACGGTGGAACAGCAAAGCATTTAATAAAGTGCCGCTCCAGTTTCCCGCTGCTGGATGTACCACTAACCCGGCAGGCTTGTTGAGAACCATCAGGGCATCATCCTCATAGACGATATCCAGCGGAATATCTTCGGGTTCAAATGCGCTGTCTTGCGCATTCACTGGCGGCGTGACCACAATATTCTCGCCACCCCACACTTTGGTTTTGGCGATAGGCGCTTTGCCATCCAGCAGCACCAGGCCTTCTTTAATCCAGCCTTGTAATCGACTACGAGAATGGTCTGGCAGCATTTGCTGCAAAACCAGATCCAGCCGTTGCCCACCGAGGTTGGTAGGCACGACCAGATGTAAGGAAGCGCTTTCTTTCATATTTTCAAACGGCATCAGTTATAATGCCCTGAGTTTCCTTATATATAACGATATTGAACAACATGCTTCGCATTTTACCGCTTAACGCCCTGCTCAC
>DATHWT010000034.1:0-10684 GCA_035460345.1 Methylophilus sp.
TTTTTTTTCAAATCAAGGAGACACCATTGAAAACCGCACATCCCCTAGGCATTGCAGCACTTGCCCTTACCTCAGCAACGTCATTCATCGTGCCAGCGAATGCGCATCATGCGTTTTCTGCCGAATTTGATGCCAACCAGCCGGTTGAAATCAAGGGGGTAGTAACCAAGCTGGAATTGACCAATCCGCATAGCTGGCTTTATATCGACGTCAAAAATGCCGATGGCAGCACGACTAACTGGGGCTTTGAGTTTGGTGCCCCTTTCAGCCTGCGGGAAAAAGGCATCAATAAAACCGTGCTGAAACCTGGCGTAGAAGTATCCATCAAGGGCTACCGCTCTAAAAACGACAAGGAATATGGTTATGCGGTCACAACAGTCCTGGCAGATGGCCGCAGCTTCAAGACCGGTGGGGCTCAAGATGCGCCAACAGTAAACCCATAACAAGCATCTTAATCATACCCATCTAAGGAGTCACTTTGAAAAAGCTATCTTCACAGCCTGGTAAGCAACCCTGGCGCCTCGGCTTGCACGCTTTGATCCTGGTCGTGGCCAGCACCTTTGCCAGCCAGGCATATGCGGCTGAAAAACTGCCGCGCCTGGCCAATGGCAAGCCGGATTTTTCCGGCATCTGGCAAACCACCAGTGCAGCCGATTATGATCTTGAACCACATTCCAACCGCAAGGATGCACCACCCAGCGCCGGTAACGTGGAGGGCAATGTGATCCCTTACCTGCCCAAAGCCCTGGAACAACGTAAGAAAAACTTTGCAGCGCGCGCCACTGATGACCCCGCTTTGAAAGGCTATACCCTGGGTAGCGTACGTGGCGTGTATTATCCCGAACCTTTCCAGATCCTCCAGCGCGCCAATGATCTCTTCGTGGTGCACCAGTTCGGCCACTCGGTACGCACTATCTACACGAATGGCACTGATCACCCGCTAGAACCTAATGACTGGTGGTTGGGCGATTCGCGCGCCAAATGGGAAGGCGATACGCTGGTAGTGGATGTCAAGCATTTCAATGGCAAGACCTGGCTGGATCGCTCCGGCAACTTCCACAGTGATGCACTGCATGTGGTCGAAAAATGGAAATACCTGGATGCCAACACCATAGAGTACAAAGCCACGCTCGAAGATGAAAATGTTTACAGCAAACCCTGGACGCTGAGCGTGCTCCTGTACCGCCACCGCGAGAAGAACTTCCAGTTGATCGAAGATTACCGCTTCACTCTTGATTACGATGAGTACTACCCACCTAAACGCCCGGCCAATGCCGAATAGGTCCATGGACGATATCGCAATCACTATAGATAAGTAATCTACCAAGAGAGAATAAGTATGCAAACCAATTCACCTATCAAGCGTCCGCTGGCCTCCTTATCGAATGTGGTGGCGGGTTGCCTGTTACTGACCCCGCTGCTGGGCATCACTGCCGACCAGCCTGCAAAAACGCCAGCCGCTCCACCGGTTGCCGCCGCACCAAATCCTGAAGTAGCACGCTGGGAAAAAGAATTCCCGGCCATCGCTTCAGGCAAATGGACAGGCGCACGCACCGCTGACGGTCAACCGGATATTTCAGGCCACTGGTCCAACACCATTGCCAACCACAACAATTTCACCGATCCGCAAGGCGGTATTCCTCACGACCCTAACCCGAACCGCCTGGCCAAAGGCCCTCGTAATGAACGTGCACCTAGCCGTGTCAGCGACCCGGCAGATGGCCAACTACCATTACGGCCATGGGCTTTGGAAAAAGTGAAAGAATTCCAGATAGGCTTCCACGATCCGAAAAAGCCTGAATACATAGAACCATTGGCACGTTGCGCACCGGGAGGCGTTCCCAAAACCTTTACCTGGCATGGTTTCGAGATCAGCCAGTATGCAAACTATGTGCTGTTCCAGTTTAATTCGGGCACTCGCATTATCCATCTGGATAACAAACCGCCTCTGCCGGACAACATCAAACTGTGGAACGGAGATTCGCGCGGCCACTGGGAAGGCAACACGCTGGTGGTCGATGTAACCAATCACAACGGCAAGGCATTATTCGGCCGTTCTGGCGAGTTTATCAGCGAGAATGCAAAAATTCAGGAACGCTATATTTTTGATAAAGAAAACAAGCGCTTCAATTATGTAGCAACGTTCGATGACCCTGAAGTCTATACCCGGCCATTCACGGTCACCATTCCCGCAAAACGCTGGACAGCAGCCGACAAAACCAATGGCTGGCAATTTGAAGCAACACTTGCCAACCATCAGCAAGGCAAAGTACTTCTTGATCGTGAAGAACGCATTTGTACCGAAAATAATGGTGGATTCGGCTTGGGCGCCAGAAGATAACCAAAAAAATCCATTTAATAAAGCATCTAAAGCCAGAAGTGAATACTTCTGGCTTTTTTACAAATTATTTTGTATCTAAAATGATACAAATAGTACTAATAATACGTTATTAGTCACTAAAATGACGTCAAAATTCAAATAACTGTTTAATTACAAACAGGTTGTTACAAATTTGTGTTATTCACAACAAACAAAGGTTGAATTTATCGAACTTACATAAATAAACACAATTATGAATGTTTATTTAATTATATAAATCAAATACTTAATATTGAGTAACTTATTAAATTCGCAAATCGCACTTTCGTTGAGCGCATGGTATACAAGTTGCTAAACCCTTTACACCTAAAATAAGTAAAGGGAGTCTTAAAAGTGAAAATCATAAAGAAAAACCAGGTCGCTCATGTTGCGCGGCCAATTTTTCGACGAACACTGATTAGTGTTGCGATTGCCGGACTTTCGCTGGCAGCTATCAATCCAGCCTACGCAGCCGATGATCAGGAAGTGAATGAATTAAGGCAGGAGGTCGAAAGACTGAAACAGGCACTTAGCCGTTCAGAGAACGCCCTGGCTCAGGAAAAGTCTGCCAACACAGGCAGTGAAAAAACGGAAACTGAACCGGCAACGAATCCGGCGCCACAACAGGCAAAAACCACACCTCCGGAAGATGCTAACGAACTGGATTCATTGGTCGTTACCGCACGCAAGAAAAATGTTCTGGAAAAGGTTAAAGATAAACCCTCTTCGATTTCAATCGTGAGTGGTGAAGAACTGGATCGCTTTCAAGCGACAAATATCACCGAAGTCTTGCGTCGCGTAGGTAATGTTAACTTTAACTATGGCAATCCAAGAACAGGTACGCTGACGCTCAGGGGCATTACTACTGGCTCCAGCGACCAGATTGATCCAACCGTGGGCGTAGTCATTGATGGCGTAAGCATTGCCTATACACCCCTGGCAAATGGCTATATTTACACAGATATCGATACTGTAGATGTTACCCGGGGTCCTCAGGGCACTACCGGAGGGAAGGCCAGCAATATCGGACGAGTGACATTCAAAACTAAAGAACCTACCTTCTATCCAGTAGCAAGCGTTTCGCAGACATTTGGTGAATGGCATACATCAAAAACTCAAGCAGTTGTTGGCGGACCTATTATTGACGATTTATTGGCTTGGCGTGGTAGTTTTGTCCGTGACCAGCAGGAGGGCCCATTTAAAGAAAAATTTCCAGACTCTGAAGGGCGTAATAGTTACCAAAACACCGATCGCACTTTTGGCCGGATACAGTTCTTACTGACGCCATCAGATAATTTTAATGCCAAATTAAGCTATGAACTGCAGCCTAAAGGTTCAGAGTTTGTAAACGGCAACACGGTGAGACACCCTGAACCTACCACTTATACCGACGGTGTAGCGAGAGCTGCCAACCTGGTAGACGCCAACTATAAAAAATACGTCAATCGTTCCTGGTTCAATCAATCACCCACAACCTGGAATCCCTCTACCGATTTTTACCGTTATATGACCAATACTGATAATAACGGCTCCATCATTACAAGTTCGGAAGGCTTAACTGCAAACCTGTACTTGAATGCTTTAGGACATGAATTCAAATCGATTACAGGTTGGCGTAATCATTGGTTTAGTGCATCTAACGATGAGGGTACTCCTTATGACATCACTAAAAGCGGTGGTTACATTACTGACTTTAAACAATTAAGCCAGGAATTCAGGTTTAACTCGCTGAAAGATGAAAATAGCCTAGTTGATTATCAGGGTGGTTTACTGTACTTAAAAACAGACAATCATTCTTTAGGGAGTCGTACTCGTTACGGCAATGATGCAGGTGCATTTCAAGCCAATGATACTTTGTACAACAGTTTAAACGCATCTGCTGCCGGTCAGGCTTTGTTGAAAGATTCGCTAAATCTGGCATATCGCTCACAAAATACGATCGTCGAAAATAAAAGCATAGGCCTGAATGCACAAGCTGACTGGCATCTCAGCAAACCGCTGACTTTGACTACTGGATATGCCATTTCCATTGAGGACAGAAGTACTACCCAAGGATTGTTCCTACTGGATCCTGGTGTTGGTGGTGATTTGACGACAGCCTTTGGCAATAGCGCTACAACCACAGGTATCGGCGGATCGGCGGAGTCACAGGCTGCGGCCAACAGACTTGCTGCACGTTATTTTGGCACTGGAGCAACTTTTGCTGGACTCACCGCACCTCAACAAACGCTCTTACGTAATGCAGCTCGTGTGCGCAACGGCACTTTGCAGCCAGGCTCTGTATACCCTTATGCCAAGGCAAAACCTTGGGAGGGTGCCGTACAATCCGGCGTTGTAACCTTGACGGATAAGATCAATGACCAGCTCTCTGCTTACGGATCCGTACAATATGGTGAAAAAGCCGGTATCGCACAGATCAGTGCAGGTGGAGTGCCTAGCCTCATCGACAAAGAGCGGACCACCGGCCTGGAGTTTGGTGTGCGTACGTCCCTGCTGGATAACCAGTTGCTGTTTAATGCCAACGTATATTTAAATGACATCAAGAATTTCCAGACTACGGTAGCCAATGTGGATCCAGTAGCCACGGCTGTGAACGTTGCGGGTGGTATTTGTAGCGGTGCTGATTGCCAGGCATATGTAAACCAGGTAGGCAATGTGCCTAAAGTACGTGCAAAAGGCCTGGAAATCGATGCTACCTATCTCGGCCTGGAACACTTCAACTTCCGCCTGGCGGCTGCTTACAACGATGCCCGCTATGCAGATGATGTGTATTTCGCTTTCCCAAGTGAGCAAAATCCAGGAACATTACCTGCCAACCAGCGCTTCTATAATGCTAAAGGTGACACTTTAACCCAGGCGCCTAAATTTACCAGCAACCTGTATGCGGGCTATAACTTGCCGGTATTTGGCAATTATGTATTTCATGCCGATGCCAACTATAAATATTTCAGCAGTTACTTCATCAGCACTTCATCCTATGACAAAGTCGATGGTTATGGCCTGCTTGATTTGGGCGTAGGGATTGGTCGTAGAGATGGGCTATTTGATGCGAACGTGTTAGTCAAAAATGCGTTTGATAAGGAATACAACCCGTATGGTTTTGCCAGCTATACACCATCGCTACCTCGCTGGATCGGGATCGTGTTTACCAGCAAACTATAATCAAGCTTCAATAGTTAGAAATAAAAACCAGCGTGAAAACGCTGGTTTTTTATTGGTCAGAATAATTCCTATAAATCGTGGCAGGACTTGCAAGTACGTGATAACACGGTGGCTTTTTGTCCGGCATGCTCAAAATCACCGGCATCAACCAGGAATTTAATTTCTTTGGTGAGTTCATGGCTTTTTTGTGCCAACCCTAACTGCTCGTCAGAATCAGCTTTAAGCGTGTAATAGGACTCCACCTTGGAAAACATGCCTATCAATCTCTGTACGTCGTCATTGCTGGCCGTCTTGTTATTCAGCGCCAGATGATTAGTCAGACTTTTGCTGGTATCTTCAACATCATGCATAAAGTCTTCATCGACTTCAAAATCCCCTGCTTCCACACTCCAGGTGGCGGTCAGCATGACCGCCAGCATTACTCCTACCCGCAATTGCATTATGCTAATAGTTCATCAATCACCCGGCCGTACACCACAGTCGGTCTCTCAGAACGTCCATTATTCAGATAGGTTACTTTGAGGTGGTCCAGGCCTAGCAGGTGCAGGACGGTGGCATGCAAATCATAAGTATCCACAGCATCATCCTTGTTTGTCACCTTCAGTCCAATAGCATCCGTTTCACCATAAGATGAACCAGCTTTCACGCCACCGCCTGCGATCCATTGCGAGTAGCCAAACGCATTATGGTCACGGCCGGTGCCGCTTTCACTCCATGGCGAGCGACCAAACTCTGAAGCCCACACCACCAGGGTGCTATCCAGCAAACCACGTGACTCCAGGTCAGCCAGCAATCCTGCCACAGGCTTATCCACCATACGCGACATCAGGCCATGGTTACCGTCGAGGTCATGGTGTGCATCCCAGTCATCGGCAGAGCCTTCCGGCCTGTTATCCGGTGCAGCGGATACCACTTGCACAAAACGCACGCCTCTTTCCACCAGGCGCCGCGCTCGTAACAAGGTGGCACCATAGCCTTCACTGGTACTGTCATCGAGGCCATACAGGGCTTTGGTCGCAGCAGACTCCCCTTTGAGGTCCACAGCTTCAGGTGCGGTCAGTTGCATACGCTCAGCCAGTTCATATGACCTTAAGCGTGCTTGCAACTCCGTGTCATGGGTATGCCCGGTGCCACGCAAGCGGTCGAGCTGGTTGAGCAGGTCCAGCGAATTACGCTGTTGCGAGACTGAGCGCAATTCAGGACGGTCAAGGTAGACAATAGGCGAATCACCGGGGCGGAAAGCTGTCCCCTGGTACACGGCGGGCAGGAAACCGGAGCTCCAGTTCACTGCACCGGCATCTGGTTCGCGCATACCGTTGTATAACACAACGTAAGAAGGCAGGTCGCGATTGGCCGAGCCAAGCGCATAATTCACCCAGGCGCCCAGCGAAGGCCGTCCTGGGTTTAAATCACCGGTGTTCAGCTTGAGGATGGAAATATCATGCGTCGCGCCCACGGTCACGCTGGAGCGGATAAATGCCATCTTGTCGGCTTGCTTGGCCATGTTGGGCAGCAGGTTTGAAAACCAGGCACCACTGTCACCATGCTGTTTCCAGTCACGATTGTTAGCCGCATACAGTTTACCTACACCTCCCTGAGTAAACGTTTTAAGCCCTTTGAGGAAAGAGGCTGGCACCTCCTGCCCGGCCAGCCTGATCAATTCGGGTTTATAGTCAAACAAGTCGAGTGAGGAAGGCGCGCCTTTCATATGCAGCCAGATCACTGATTTCACCTTTCCGGCAAAGTGTGGTGACTTCGGTGCCAGCGGATCCGCCAGGTCGGAAGCCATGGCCGTACCAATAAAGCCAACGCCTGGAATAAACCCGGCAGCAGCGGCTGCGCCACCCAGGCCTAAACCGGCATTAATCAAAAACTTCCTGCGACTGTCATTCATTCTTTATTCCCCAAAGCTTAAAAACATTAATCCTAGAAATTCAGATTCAAGGTAATACAGGCTTAAGTGATGCCGGCCTTAGAACCTGTATACAAATTCATTGGTATTGACCAGGCTGTGCACCATATCAACAAAGGCAGCGGTGCGTACCGGATTCAGGTGCCTGGTATCTGCCACACCGATAGGCACAGCCACAGAAAAACGTCCGTCTTTAGCCTGTGCTTTAATGATGTCTTCCTGTTTATTCAGGAAAGCCTGCAATGAAGCGCGCTCCTGGTTGCTGGGCAGGCGCGAGAAGATCACCTGATACAACCGGTCCAGCTGCGCTTTTTCATTAGTGCCTGCTTCATTAATTACACGGCCAGCCAGTGACTGTGACCAGTTGACTACCAGCGGGCTGTTGAACAAGGTCAACGCTTGCAGTGGTGTGGTGGTGACATCACGCTTGTGATGCGCCTTGGAAGGGTCGGCAGGGTCGAAATTCTGCAACATTGGATAAGGCAGGCTGCGTTTGCTGTAGATATAAATCGAACGACGGTTCCAGTCGGAAGTAGTTTTGGAAACCGGCCACAGACGGTTGCCATTCTCATCAACTGGCCCCTGATCGCCAACCGCAACTGGCGGCAACACGGATGGCCCGCCTACTTCTTCATTCAGCACACCTGCGACATACAACAAGGAATCACGAATCACTTCTGCTTCCAGGCGTTTGCGCGGATAAGTGGCCAGCAGTTTGTTTTCCGGATCTACTTTGACCGCTTCCGGACGCTCTGCAGAAGATTGGCGATAGACGCTGGACAGCAGAATCTGGCGGTGCAGCTTCTTGACGCTCCAGCCCTGTTCGGTAAAGTTTACCGCCAGCCAATCCAGCAACTCAGGATGTGTGGGCTTCTCACCAGCACGACCGAAGTTTTCAGCTGTGGAAATAATGCCGCGATCAAAGTACTGTGCCCATACACGATTCACATAGACACGTGACGTTAGCGGGTTTTCCGGGCTGGCCAGCCATTCAGCCAGCGCCGTCCTGCGGCCTGAAGAGTTTGCTGTAGGCTTGATCTCCAGGGCTGTATTTCCCCATAGCTTGGGAAGCCCTGGCTGCACTTGCTCGGTAGGCCGCTCATGCACACCTCCAAATCGCACAAAGGTAGGCGGGATATCGGTGGCACTCAGCTCTGCTGCAGTCGTGTAATTTGAAGAGCCACTGGCAGGTTTCAGGTCATCAAACTTGCGTAACTCTTTCTGCAGGCGCTGGTACTCATCCCAGGCAGCCACTTTATCGGGGGTATGGTCGGAGTGCTCTTTACTCTCAGCCACCAGCTTCAGGTAAGCAGTGCCGCCATTCACGCCCGACACCGACTGCCAGCGGAAGTTAATCCATTTATCCAGCCCGTTTTGCTCTTTTTCCGGCTTATGCAAGGCGACGAGGGTGTCGGTGATATAGCGCGACTTCTGGTACTCGATGCTGGCATCTTTGTACGGATCCAGCACTTTACGCTGTGCATCACGAATATGCTTGGTCGCCGCCTGGTATTTGACAAACTGCTCTACATATTGCTTGTCCCAGACATTTTCAGAGTCTTTGGCGACCTCTTTCTTAGTGTCAAACACCGTATTGGAAAACACAGACTGGAACTGGAAATATTCTTTCTGGCTGATTTTGTCCTGCTTGTGATTGTGACAGCGCGCGCACGCCATGGTGGTCGCAAGGAAAGTCTCGCTGACATTGTCTGCAATATCGGTTTCGATCTGGTACTTACGCTGTATCATGTCGCGCGAATTACTATTGTCCGGATATCCCGCAAGGTAGCCGGTGGCGACTTTCGCTTCCTGGTTGTCCGGCCATAACTCATCACCGGCAATCTGTTCCTTGATAAACAAGTCAAAAGGTTTATCCTGGTTGAATGCGGCAATGACATAATCACGATAGCGCCAGTTATTTGGCCGCCCCGCATCATTCTCAAACCCCGAGCTATCGGCATAGCGTGCCAGATCCAGCCAGCGGCGTGCCTGGCGCTCCCCGAATCTAATAGAAGCAAGCAGGCGGTCCACCAGCTTTTCATAAGCATCAGGCGACCTGTCCGCGGCAAACGCTTTCACTTCTTCCGGTGTGGGTGGCAAACCCCAGGCATCCAGGGTTGCGCGGCGGATAAAAGTGACCCGATCCACTTCCACCGCAGGTTTCAGCTTTTTACTTTCCAGCTGCGCGAGAACAAAACTATCGATTGGGGTACGCACCCATGCTTTTTGCGACACCCCCGGTACAGCCGGTTTTTGCACCGCTTCATAAGGCGACCAGCGCTTCTCTGCCGCTGAAGGTGCGGGACTGCCCTCTTCAGCCATTAATGGCCCAGCAAATAAAACTGACAGTAAAGCCAGGTACTGTATGTGCTTCATTGTTTTTATTTCCATCATCAGGTAATTGTTAGAAAACGCGCCGTATTGCTTACGACACCGTCACCACCAACGGCTAGATGGGTATAGCAAACGGCATACCAAATGATAAAAATGTTTGAATTTACAAATTTATCTCAATAAAAACAATAAGATATAGATGCCTAAAAGAGCATTCCATGTTAAAAATATTATTTAACAAAAGAAAATTTGTTTTAAATAAAACAGTATGCTGTTGCGACATCAACAGCTTCAGAATTTGAATCAGTGAAAATAGGCAATAAAAAACCATCGTCTAGGTTGGCGATGGTTTTTTATTAAGTCTATTTAAGCAGTAAAATGCAGGCGATAAAAGCTGCCGATTAAATCAGATTAAAAAGCTAGTTTATTCATTTTTCCAGCACTAGAATTTAATTTTGGATGTCACTAACGAAGCAGCCGCTGTCCTGGTTTCAACACCCAGCTTCTGGAAGACATGTTCCAGATGTTTATTGATGGTGCGCGGGCTGGTGCCCAGGATCTCACCGACATCCTTATTGGTTTTGCCTTTCACCGTCCAGTACAACACTTCCGACTCACGCTTGGTCAGCTGAAATACTTTACCCAGTGACTCAATCTGCAATTCATCTGAGTGCTCGCGCAGCACAATCACCCATTGCTCCTCACTGGTATTGGCCACGGTGAGGCCAAGTCGTGCGCTGCCTTTGTTCACACTTAGGGTTTGCATGGTTTGCCCGGCGGCGAATTGCTGCACACAGCTTTCCAGCCACTGGTAAATCATAGGCGGCAGGGTTTGCACTGCGCTGTAGGCTTCTTTGGCAGCCCATTCGGCAAAGTATTGCGCCAGGTATTGCTTGGCTAAAGGCGTTTGCCAGACC
>DATHWT010000035.1:0-13336 GCA_035460345.1 Methylophilus sp.
CTTTAGGCCACAGCGCCGCACTTGTGGCAAAACTTTGCAAACGCATTCTTGCGTGAATGGCAGGCGCTGCAATAGTTATGCAGGCAAATACCGCAATGGGTACAAAAATCATTGCTTTCGTTTTTCAGGTCCACATTGCGCTCGCAACCCGGGCATACATTCTTCGCAAGCCTGGCAAGCGCTGTGTCATAGCCCAATTCCTCCCGCCGCTGAAACTCAGGCTGTGATTCCGCCAGCTTCTGCTGTTCAAGATAGTTTTGCAACGCAGTAATGGCATATTTACCGCCAACTACCGTAAGCACAATGCCGACGATATAGCGCACATAGCCGCCATAATCAGGCAGGTAAGGCACCAGCTCGACAAAAAAGGCCATCAGGGCAAAGATAATAAAGCCCCAAACAAACGGCCAGTATTGGGATTTTCTTTTATTCACAAACAGCCATGCTGCGGCTGCCAATAAAGGCAGGGTCAGCAACAAACGGTACAAAAATACACGCGTTGCCTGGTCTTCATACGCTTGATCAAATTGCTGCCGCGCCATCTCTTCCAAGCTACTCACCTGCGCCAGCAACTGGGTTTCGCGCTGTGAAATATCGGTCTGTTTCTGCTGTATGTCTTCAATCGCCCGTTCAGCATCGCGCTCTAGTTTCTTCAATGTATCTAGCGTACGCGTGCGGCCAACCAGATCGTCCACCTCATCCGTGACATCCCTTGCGGATACCCAGTTATCAAACGTCGTACGCGCGGCCTGGTAATCTTTTTGCCGGATAATCAGCTGTAAATTTACCTGCTCCAGTTGATCAGCAAGCGTTTGGTGCTGCCGGGCAAGCACTTTAAGCTCTGTGCGTAACGGATCTATTTTTCTGTGATTGACGAAATGCTCTGTGGTATAGCTGGTTTCCACGCGGGGCAGATCTCCAATGATATTTTTGCCCAGCCCGGTGAGAAACATGGCAAAAATAATGGCCACCATCCATAAAGCACGGTTAAACCATTTCTCGGATAATCGGACGCCTTTACTCATGACATTGCCTTAAACGGAGAGATTGCTAACGATGCTAACGGGCTTTTACGTTTGCGGCAAGCGCTAGTCATGTTCCGGCGCTGGTATGCGAGGGACACAGGCGGTAAAATGCGGTTTTAATCCCCTGGCTGGCAATGGCTGAACTCAAACAAGACTCACCCGACGAAGTGCTGTGTAGCTGTAGCGGCACTACGCGTGGCATGATTCAAGAGATGGTCAGGCAAGGCAAGGATCTGGACGCCATATCGCGTTATTCCGGCGCGCTCACCGGCTGTGGCGGGTGTGAATGGGATATAGGTGAACTGGTGAAGGCATTAATGGCCGAATCACAACCCGGGCCTGATCAGGCAGAGTGACCACAGACCTTACATGCCGGATCTTTGGATAACTTGATAGTGCGCCACTCGGCACTTAAAACATCCAGCAGCAGTAATCTGCCCTGCATCGTCTGTCCGATACTCAATAATACTTTAATCGCTTCAGCCGCCTGCGCGGAACCTACCATGCCCACCAGGGGCGCAAATACGCCATTATCGGCACAGCGTAACTCCTGATCATCGCCTACATCGGGATACAGGCAGTGATAGCAAGGAGATTCGGCATGCCGAAAGTCGAACACATTCAGTTGCCCTTCAAAACCAATCGCAGCGCCGGAGACGAGTGGTGATTTACTGGTAAAACATAACTGATTCAACAGGTAGCGGGTGGCAAAATTATCCGAACAATCAATCACCACATCGGCGGCGGCAATGCGTTCAGAAGCCTCTTCTGAGGTCATCCGGGTTAATACCGTATTCACTGCAATGTCCGGGTTTAACTGCGCAATTGTTGCCTGGGCTGACAACGCTTTATTCTGCCCGATCGCCGCGGTGGTATGAATAATCTGGCGTTGCAGATTGGTCAGCTCAACATGGTCAAAGTCACAAATAGTCAATGTGCCGACGCCCGCTGCCGCCAGGTACATGGCGACCGGCGCACCCAGGCCACCCGCGCCTATGATCAGCGCATGGCTTTTGGTCAGCTTTTCCTGCCCCGCATATTCAATTTGCGGCAGCAGAATATGCCGACTGTAGCGTAGCAATAAATTATCTTGCATACCTGATATATACCTAGATTCCGATATTAAGGGAGGCGTTGTGCTTGCACCATCTGCAGGATCAGCACTTTAGGTGACAGCATGATCAGCCTGTCATCAAAGACGGCACTCCCGGTTTGCTGCTGGGCTTTATCCACAAAAGTGAGGTCGCCATCTGCGTTTTCCTGCTCATCCGGGTGAACCGCGGCGGTCATGGCGTGACTTTGCCCGCCAGACACAGATTGTATGCCACCCAGGCCATTTTCGCCATGCGAAAGCACGATGGCTGCCGGACGACTAGGCATGCTGGTCGCGGCCCCGGTATCCCCCACGATCTGAATATTGCTGGCACTTTCAGCCGCCGCGACTGAAAACCACTGCGCATGATGGGTAAATGTACTGTCGACACGATAGCGGAAGTAACGGCCCCATGCATCGGTCGCAACCAGTCCCAACTGCATCCAGGGCAGCATGCCTTCATCACTGGCACAGCTCTGGTTGGATAATACGTTCTCCCACCCATCGGGCGGAGTATCAGTATCCGGGCATGGCAGGTAATGATGAATGACTGCATGCCCTAGCAATGCCTGCTGCGCCATCTGTAACCTCTGTTCTGTTTGCTGGTACTTTTGCAGGCTGTGTTGCACCCGCAATGGTGTCATTAGCCAGCCCATCATCAGGCTGAGTATCACCAGCGCAATCGCCAGTTCCAGCAAACTGAAGCCATACAGATAAAGTCTGGAAGTGCTGTTTTTTTGCCTGACAGTACCTGGATGGCTCATGACAATACTCATCGTTCAATACTATCGTTACTGGATACGGCCAATGCGTTCACATCGGGTAATTGCAGCTTTTGCAAAGTGCTCGCTTCCAGGTAAGAGGCCAGACTACTTTTATCTGTTGCCGTACTTCGCATTTGTGGCGGTATTTTTTCGCCAGCGACGACCAGCATTACCTTGAGTGATCCTGGCTGGTAAAACACCTGTTCACGCCAGCCATTTTGCTGGAACCAGTGATGCCTGGCGTCCCCATCCAGCATGTGCTGCGCGGCCAGAGGCCAATGGCCTGCAGCATCCAGCGGCAACCTGCCCAAGCCGGAAGCGGCGGACAAGCATTGCCCGCCGCTTAAAGACTGAGAACCCAGACAAGTGCTATCGGTGATTGCCGCAGCCATGGGAAAACTAACGCATGCATTAAGAGCACATCTTGACGCGCGCTTTAATTCTGAAACTACCTGTTGCTGCATATGATGATGCATCATGGTGGCTGTTACCGGCCAGACCACATCATTAAAAGAAGTCGAAGTAACGGCCTGCACAAAACCAGAGGCCGAATTTTCTATCGCGCTGGCATTGTCTCCTTGGTCAGCGATATCCAGATAATGCTTAACCACCTCGCTGCTGGTGTCATTGCGTTGCTGCGCCCAGCCATCTTTGCGAACCACAGGCTGCATGGGTGCAATAATAACTGCGACGACCCCATTACCTTGCGTAGCATCCCGGATAATGCCGTTCAAAGAACTGACAGTCCAGCTGCCAGGTGTATCAGTATTCAATGGCAAGATGCGGGGATTATTTTTGTAACGTTCCGACACGGCATACCATAGACGCTCGCCACTGCCATCCCGGATATCGCCCAAGCCCAATGTTTTCCAGGGCAAGCGCCCCACGCGGGCAGTGTTACTGCAACTGGTTTCTGCCAGGCCATCGTTATTACGGTCCGGGCAGGGTAAATCCCCGGGCCGCTGGCAGTTCATATCACACTGCGTCAATCCCAACGGCTGATTGGCATAAGCCAGCAATGCCTGCTGGGCAAGCGCAAGGGATGCCATGGTTTTTTGCATCATAGCCTGCCTGGGCTGATGCTTGAAAGAAGCCTGGAACGCTACTCCAGCCATGCCGGAAAGGAGCAACAGGATGATCCAGGCGGTGATACCAGTTTGAGATTTGTGCAATGTCCTCATTTTGCGTTTAATGAAACAGGAAACATTTGCGGAAAGTTAAACAGGTGCAATTCGCATTGCGCTGCGATTAAATCGGTAGATTTCTCAAGCGCCCAGGTACAGCCACGTAGCACAAACATCCCGGCATAGGCATGCTGCAACTGCTGTAGCCAATCCAGGACCTCGACTTCATGGTTGACTGACCAGCGCATCTTGACCGAAGTCACGGTCATGGATAACCCAGCTTCTGGATTGCCAGGCCAGAATGAACTGCAAGCCGCATCTCCACAATTGATTGAGGGCTGAATCTCGTATTGCATATGTGGCAAATGCCACTGTTGTTGTAGTGCAAGCCAGGATGTGCCCAAGTGACTGGCATCTGCGGCCTGAGTTATCCCTTGCTGTTGCCAACGCGCATGATGGGAAAGATAAAAGGCGATATCCGGCTGATAACTTGCGTTCTGCGTGACTTGCTGCCGGACTGCATGTAGCTTTTCTTCTAGCTTGGTCAGTTCATCAGTGACTTCAGCATGCCTGAAAAGATTAAAGCCCATTAAGGCGAAACCCGACACACTCACTAGCAACCAACCCGCCAGAAACCAGCGTAAAGCGCTCCAATATTCACTAGTCATCATGTTGCACCTTTTGGCCCGCGCAACCTTATAGTCAGCGTCGGTTCAACATCGGGTAGCAGTGAATGCCTGGTATCTCCCGTTTGAACGGGACTACCGGAGTTTGCTGAAATATTGACTTCTTTAACCTCAACCACATCCGGGTGCTGACGTAATTTCTCCAGCAGCAATTGCCAGGCTTGGCGCGCTTCTGAAGCGTTGATGCTCGTTTTTCTGGCAAACCTGATCTTTGCTGTTTCCACCCATGGGTTATCGGGAAGTGAAGGCTGCGTATGTTTGGCTTCATTAATTGCCCCATAGCGCCAGTCAACTTCCTTCAGTTGCCACCCCGGCTCCCCCGTCATGACGCCTTGCAGCATATTCCATGCCCGATCAGGGAAGCGCGCTGATACTTCCAGATTTTGTACCGCCCGCGAGAATGTTTGTAAACGCGGCAAATCTGCTTCTTCAATCGCCCAATCGGGTTTTGCTGATTGCCAGAGATGCAGCCGGGCGTTGGTTCGCTGAATATCGGATTGCGTTTTTTGCAGTGCCTGCTCACTGGTCCGGTTCGCCATCACAAATAAACAAACCATGATGACGCCTGCTACTGCGATATTGCGTTTAGCCTTCGCGACACGCCCGTTCAGCAAAGTGGTTTCGGGCGCAAAGTTGGGCAGCCGGGGGGAATGTCGTACCAATTGGATAGCTGCCCAGTCCATCACGTTTAACGCGGCTGGTAAACTGTTCCAGCCCGACTTGCACATGACCTCCGCATACGACATATTGCTGAGTTGAGTAGAAGTCGGCAGTTGCTCCGAGGATAAACCGTTGCTATGTGGATCTTCGGTTAACCACAACAAATGTAATGGCTCGTCTTTCTGCAGCCATTTCTGGTTCTCCAAATATAACCTGGTCTGGGCAATCTCAGTGTTAATGTGCGCTTCCGGAAATTCATCCGACGTGAGCGTAAGCTGGCGACTAAAAAGAAGTTGAGAGCGGTACAGATAGCGAATACGCAATTGCCGCTTTTCAAACCAGGCAATCAGGCACTGCGCATGTCCGGATTGCAAGTGTGAAGCCCAGCAAGGGATACATAAGGTCTGGGTATAGACGCCTTGCACACAAAGGGTTTCTTTCTGTAGCACTTGCAGCCACTCGCGCAATGGCGGGTAGTGAATGGCTGAAAACAGGTAGCGGCCTTCCTGACGCACACCTTGTGCCTCACCTGCTTTGTGTACGGCGTGCAGGCCTTGTGCAAACGGCCACGCAGCCAATCGCCGAGCCAGTAATTGTTTTCTGGCAGCGCCGCGCACAGGTGGCAACACTTCGACATGGTAGTGTTCATCGGCGATATCGGTCAGAAAATACACGTTTGCACCGACAGACTGTTTAAGCCTGTCCATTAGTAATGCCTGATTCTCTGCATTCGCCGTGAACGCATGCAGCGCCTGGTAACGCCATCTTTTAAAATGGACTACTCGCCACTGATCATGCCCCACCAGAACCACAATCTGCTGTTGTGCCATGACTTAATACTTCAATGTCGAAAAGCTGTCGTAAACCGGCAGCATGACAGCGGCCATCAAAAATAACAGCATCAACCCCAGCACCATGGTCAGCACAGGTTCCAGCAATCGTAAAAGAGATTGCATCTGTGCCTGCACTTCCCGGTCGTAAAAAGTAGCTTGCTGCGACAGCATCCTGTCTAACGCGCCTGTGGTTTCTCCCACCCTGATCATGCGCACCAGCAGTGAGGGAAAGCGCCCCGTAGCAGCAAAGCTGGACGCCAGCCCCTCACCCGCCTGCACACGCTGATGTACCTGATTCAAAGCCCGCGCCATCACGCGGTTATGCAGCAACGGCTGACACCACTCAAGCGCTTGCAGTAGCGGTATCCCGGTCTGGTACATCAATCCGAGAAAGCGGCATAACCTGGTCAGCACCAATTGATGTAATAACCGACCGATCACAGGTAATTGGAGTAACAACTGATCCCAATAGAGCGACCAGGCAGGGGAACGCTTTATGGTGTATCGCAATGCGACTGCCAGCACAATCAAAAACAACACCATTACGCCACCATAAGCGACCACCCAGTCAGACAAACCTAGTAGCAGGCGGGTAGACCACGGCAATTCCTGACCCAGGCTATGCAGAAAACCCACCATCTGCGGCACCAGGAAAGTCAGCATCACCGTAGCAGCGACACAGACCATCACACATAACAATGCAGGATAGGTCAGCCCGCGCCGTGTCTGTGCCATCAGGTCCGCCTGCCATTGCAATGTCTGCGACAGATGACCAAATATTTCAGGCAATTGACCGGTATGTTCACCAGCGGCGACCAGATGACAGATCAATGCCGGAAACACTTTTGGCTGCGCTTGCAACGCTTGCGAAAGCAACTTTCCGGCCTCCAGTTCATGGTGCAGAGCCCTGATTGCCTCTGCCATTAACCGGTGTTCACATTGACTGGCCAATTCTTCCAGCGCCTGCAATAAAGGCACGCCTGCTTGCAGCAATTGCTCCATCTGGATACAGAACAGGATCAGGTGTTGCGTATGAATACGCGGTTGCAACCAGGCAGTGCGCTGGCCGATGTTGACTGTGAGGAGTTCCAGCCCTTGCTGTTGCAGAGATAGCTCCAGCGCCTGCTCACTCACCGCTTGCAGCGTGCCGCGTTGTTGGCGGCCATGGCTGTCGATTGCTGTGTACCGGTAACTCGTCATGCCGACAGCCCTTGAATATATGCACTGATATCGACTACCCGGCGCAGCTCCTGCAAGCTGGTTTCTCCTGCCAGCACAAGTTGCAATCCTTCTTCAGCCAGTGTGGTGTATCCATACAAACGCGCCTGTTGCTGCAGCTGTAGTATTGAAGGCTGCCTGGTCAGCATCTCGTCTAGCTGCGCATGCATGGTGAGAATTTCCATAATGGCTAACCGTCCGCGGTAGCCACTCGTGCGGCAGTGCTCGCAACCAGCGGGCTCATACAGATATACGCTGTCTGGCACATCCGCCGGATTCATTTTGTCTAGCCATGCTTTTGTATAGGCATCTGGCGAGGTCTGGATTTTGCAATATGTGCACAATCGCCTCAGCAGGCGTTGCGCAATCACACCGACAAGACTACCTGCCATCATTTGCGCACTGATACCAAAATCCTGTAAGCGCGCAAATGCTGCAATTGCATGATTGGTATGCAAGGTTGTCATGACCAGATGGCCGGTCATGGCCGCGCGGATAGCCATGGCGGCAGTTGGCTCATCCCGTACTTCGCCAACAAGGATAATATCGGGATCCTGCCGCAGGATGGCCCTGATGCCACTGACAAAATCCACTTTATTCGCTTCATTCACCGATGTCTGCCGCATCAGCATATGCGGATATTCCACCGGGTCTTCCAGCGTCATGATGTTCACATGCTGATGGTTGAGGTGACCAAGCATGGAATACAGTGTGGTGGTTTTACCGCTACCGGTCGGGCCGGTCAGGATCAATAATCCCTCCGGCTTTTGCAGCATGTTTTTAAGTAACTGTAATTGAGTAAGGCGCAAGCCCATCGCATCCAGAGGAATAATGGATTTATCTCTGTCCAGCACACGCAGCACGATATTTTCACCATGCAAGGTGGGATGGCTGGAAACCCTGAAATCAATCTGGCTGCCGCATAAAAACAGGTTAACCCGCCCATCCTGCGGCGTGCGCTGTTCGGCAATATCCATCCCGGCCAATATCTTGAGCCGTACGCACATGGCAGGCCAATAACGATCATGCAGACTGCGGATCTGCCATAACACGCCATCTATCCGGTAGCGTATCCTGAGAAATGCCTGCTCTGGTTCAAAGTGAATATCGGATGCGCCCTGCTTGACCGCATCTACCAGGATGGCATTGACCAAACGGATGACGGGCCGTGCATCCTGTTGCGCAAGAAGATGAGTCTGGGCCGACTCTTGCTCTATCTCTTTCAAAATAGCATCCAGTGACAGGTGATGCCCATAATGTTTATCCAGCGCCTGTTCGATATGTGCCTCGGTGGCTAGCACGGACTTCAGCTGTACTTCACCTCCCAACAAATAGCGCAGCTGGTCTAGCACCACCACGCGATTCATTTCCGCCATGGCGACCCGCAACACTTTTTTATCGGAAGAGAAATCGAGTGGTAGCACCCTGTGCTGTTTGGCAAACGCCTCTGGCACCATGGCCAGCACTTCAGGGTCTGGAATCACCTGCTGTAAATCGATACTTTCCTGCGCATGATGCTGGGCCAATACGTCCCTGATTACGGCATCCGTTACAAAATTTAGCCGCACCAGTTGCTGGCCGAGTAGCAAGCGGCTTTCGCGCTGCTCTATCAAGGCAATATCCAGCTGGTCTGTCGTGATCATGCCCTTAGCCAGCATCCAGTCACCCAATCGCGTTTTATCAGCTGCAATCAGCATGGCTAGCCTTGGTCACCGGCTGAAGAAGCATCTTTGCCTGTGACGTTGCCATCGTTATAATCGGGAATTTCTTGCCGTAACCTCTCAAGATATTCTCCCTCACTTTGCTTATCCCCCAATTGTCGCGACACCAGCAACATGCCTTCTATCGCCCCCACACTATGCATATCGTGATTTAAAACGTTAAGAAACACCTGCCTCGCTAAATCCACATGCCCGGATTGCAACCGCTGATGTGCATTGGCAATTGCATTCACCATTAGCGCTTGTGGTACAAAAGGACGGTGAATTTGCAATTGCCAGAGCTGAGAATGCCTTAAAGTCAATTTGGCTGCACGATATGGCTTTTCAGTCTGAGTGTGTTGTTCGGGCGATGGCACGTTAAGCAATTCCTGCTTATCTAGCTGAAACAATGTGTCTGTGTTTTTCCCTTCTATACTGATCTCTGATAACCCCTGTTTTGCAGATAATTTGCTAGTCAACATTGGTGGCGGCTGAATGTTTTTTGATAAAGCCTCCGCCGCATGATTTTCTGTATCGACAAACATGGCCTTCATCTGCATACATGCAACCATGACCATCAGCCCCATACCACCACATAACAACGCAGTGAGCCCTTTCTCGCCTTTCGAGGAAGGAATCATCATAAAAGACCCGCGATATGCCTTTTGAAATGCCAGATTAAGCTTGATTCGCCTGAAAAATAGTTGATGACTCAAGATGAGCTTCATGATGGCTCACCTAGCCCAAAATCAATATCATCGGCAGGCAACGATTCAGGTAACAATGGTTCGAATGGCTTTAAGTCGCCTGATTTCACATCCGCAAGGCCAATCACCGTCGGCCGCAAAAACACCACTAGCTCTGTTTTTTTAGCGGCCTGGTTTTTGCCCTGAAACGCGTAGCCGATAATAGGGATGCTTGCCAATCCCGGCACTCTATCCTTGAAATCACGCTGGTCTTCCTGCATCAGCCCGCCTAATATCGCCACATTGCCGCTGGCAATATTGAGTACAGATTCCATTTCCCGCACCTGTATTTCCGGAATGCTGCTGACAATGCGCGTGCTGCCACTGCCCAGTTGCGGATTAGGGTCTTCTATATAACGTAATACTTTGGAGACGGTGGGACGGACATTTAAATTGACGCGTTTCTGGCTGTTGATCTGGGCGGTCACCGCCATCACCAACCCAACCGGCACCGTATTGGCGGTGGTGGTTACTGCCTGCAGATTGGCACCGTTATTACTGCTACTTTGTGAAATTTGCGACTGGATAGTGAAATAAACCAGATTGTCGACAACTTTCAAAATGGCGGTCTGGTTGTTGAGCACCATCAGTTTTGGGCTTGAAAGTACCCGCGTTTTGCCAAACTGCTCGAGCAAGGTGACACTGGCACTCAAATTGCCAAACCGGCTAAACGGGTTGAAGTATCCGAACATAAACGCCACGTTGCCGTTATTCTGACCGAGCGCGTTTTTACTGTTATTGGCTTCCCAGCTACGGGTTGTGCTGTTGAATTGGGCGGGATCATTGCCCAGCGATTGCGCAAACTGCCATCCGCGCTGCTGGGCCGATGAAGACAAGCGGCTCCAGTCTATGCCCATCTGAAAGCTTTTACTTAACTCGACTTCTACAATGGTTGCTTCAATCAACACTTGCCTGGCCGCCACCTGCATGACGGACTCCAGGTAAGATTTCACTTGCGCCTGCTGGCTATGTGACGCGCGCACTGTCAGTATGCCAGTCTCGGGATTAGCGATTAATCGCGAAGCGCGCCAGCGAATATGCGCTTGTTGTGCCTTCTCTGACTTCGCCGCAGTTTGAGGCGCTACACTGTTTTTCTCGCTGCTTTGGCTTGAAACCTCCGGGCGGTCTAAAGGCTCAGTGAGCGGCATTGTCAGGCTGCTGATTGATGAGGCACTTTCCACCACTTCGTCCCTGGCGATAGTGGCTTTATCCGTCTCTTCCAACAAGGTCTGGATATTTTGTACAACGCTTTCCCACAAGTGGTAACGGGATTGTGTCGCGACTGCCGTTCGCGAACTGTTGCTATTGCCACCTGATGTTGGCTGGGATTGTGCCGTCGCACTATTACTGTTTTGGGCCGAGCCTGTGGCAGGCCTGCCGGTACTGTTGATTTCGCTGGCAACGCCGATAAAGCCTGTGGTGTCGCGCGTCATGTTGACGTAATTCAAGCGGTAGCTGCGCAGCACTGGCATGTCCGGTGCGATCGACCAGACACCATTGCCCCACTCGTAATACATATCTACCTGCCTGGCGATACGTGACAAAATCGCTGGAATAGACTGCTGAACCGCATGTAAGGAAACCTTGCCTCTCAAGCCAGGATGTATATCCATATTAAGTTGGCTTTCCCTGGCAAGCGCCTGCAGGACTTCCTGCACCGGCGCCTCCTGAACAACAAGGTTAATTAATATGGTGGGAGTCGCCGACTTTAAAGGCGGCCTGTGAGCCAGCGCAGACTCGACTTCAGAAGTCTCTACTTCAGGATAAGTGACAAGCGGTGTGGTAATGGCTGCATCGGCCTTGAGTTCCGGCAGATGCAGTTCTGAGTGATTACCGTCATCGACGACCTTAGTGGCGCATGCTGTCAGCCATAAACATGAAAGTAATATGGCTGCAAAACGCATCCACTTCCCCTGATAGAATTGATTATTGTTAACATATATTAAATATAGTTAATAATAAATGTCAAATCAATTACGGAAAGTAAAGGTCAGTTTTAGTGAGGAATACACGGGGAAATTTAGAACAGCTCGACTTCACCTTCAATCGTACTGTCACTGAGCAGACCATTTGCGATTAGCTCTTCGTAGAAGCATATCTGGTTTCGACCATGCTCTTTTGCATAATATAAAGCTTCGTCAGCGCGCTCCAGAACTGTGTTGGGCAGCACATTGAGTGCCATACGCGAACAGCCGACACTCATGGAAACATGCCCGACCTGTGGGAAGACATGTGCGTTGAGCGTCGCTTTAAAGCGCTCAAGCAAAATAGTGATATCACTCTCCTCGGCACATGAAAACACACCAACAAACTCTTCCCCGCCAAAGCGGAAAAGCAAATCGCCCTCGCGAAAGGTTTCCTGCATGAGCCTGGACAGCAGAATCAAGACTTCATCACCAATTAAATGGCCGTAGTTATCGTTAATTTTCTTGAAAAAATCGATATCAAAAATCGCCAGGAAATGATGTAGGGGAAACTTGAATTCAGGCGTGTAATCATTCAAAAGGATTTTGCTGACGCAATGATCAAACGTTTTGCGATTGAGCAGGCCGGTCAATGCATCACGCTCATTTTCAATAATCAGGCTGGCGTAATGATGGAACATCTCCAGGCATTGTTTGATCAAGCCAATCGCCTCGTCATCCAGCGTTTCATGCTGAATAAGCAAAATGGCGTGCTTGTGGGCAATACTTTGTTGCAGAGGAAAGATATGCAGCTTGCCGCTACTCGTTTCCAGGCACTCATACAGATGGGAGCCCTTATCCATGTAATTCAGCAATAATGCGTAATTTTCCGGCACCCAGCCATCAAACGCCGCATGCGTGACTTCACCGTTTTCAAGCGTGTTAATGACCGACACCAGTTGCCGCCTGGATAATACCTGCATCCTGATTGGCTGTGTTTGGGCAGCGAAAATGTTTAACCAGTATTGCATGAGCGAGAGCAAGGCTGGATCCAGCGCAAGGCTCTCCCTGACCTTGGTAAGATCAGTAAGCGCCTGCATAAATTCGCTCAGATTTAATTGAGTAGTCATGTGTTCGGCATTAGGATTTTTGAACACTTTACCAGACACACGGTTTTGACTTATTGGCGAAGAGAGCCGGTATTTTCGATTAATCTTTGAATTTAACTAAATCTGGGATCTAATCTAGAGGTGAGGAGAACTGCAGGAGGATAAATGGGGTGGCTGATGGGGCTCGAACCCACGACAACAGGAATCACAATCCTGGACTCTACCAACTGAGCTACAGCCACCATAGAGACTATTACATTGGCCTGCCCGACAGGAATCGAACCTGTAACCCCCAACTTAGAAGGTTGGTGCTCTATCCAGTTGAGCTACGAGCAGATAGGTGTTACATGACGATTGGGCAAACCAGAGAAACTGGTCGGCGTGGAGAGATTCGAACTCCCGACATCCTGCTCCCAAAGCAGGCGCGCTACCAGACTACGCTACACGCCGAAAGCAGGAATATAACCGATTTTC
>DATHWT010000036.1:0-5694 GCA_035460345.1 Methylophilus sp.
ATGGATAAAGCTGGTGCCTATGGTATACAAGGGCGCGCCGGGGCGTGGATTGCGCGTATCCACGGCAGTTACAGCGGGGTGATGGGCTTGCCTTTGCATGAAACGGCGCAGTTGTTGCACGCGTGGTAAACTCTGAAAAAAACGGTAACGGTTTGGGATCGGGTAAAGCAAAATGTCATTGGCGCAGGAAGTATTAATCAACGTCACACCGCAGGAAACGCGTGTAGCGATCCTGGAACAGGGTGTGGTCCAGGAGTTGCATATTGAGCGGGCATCTTCGCTCGGTATTGTAGGCAATATTTACCGCGGCACCGTGGTGCGGGTGTTGCCGGGCATGCAATCTGCGTTTGTTGAAATTGGCTTGCCGCGCGCGGCTTTTTTGCATGCGGCTGACATTATGGATTGTCATTCGGAAGACGGCGATGTTAAAACTGACAGGCCGATCCAGGAAGTGCTGCATGAAGGTCAATCGATTATCGTGCAGGTGATTAAAGAGGCGATAGGCACCAAGGGTGCGCGCCTCACTACCGAAATCAGCATTGCCGGGCGCTTTCTGGTCTATTTGCCCTACCAAAAACATATCGGTGTCTCGCAACGCATTGATATCGAAGAAGAGCGCGAGTTCTTGCGTAATCGTTTGCTGGGTTTACTACCGGAAGAGCGCGAAGGCGGTTATATCATCCGCACTATGTCAGAGGCTGCTACTGATGAAGAGTTGCTGGCTGACATCGAGTACCTGCGCAGGGTGTGGAGCAAGATACAGACTGAAAGCAAGACCGTCGGCGAACGTTCGCTGATTTTTTACGACCTGAGTTTGCCGCGCCGAATTTTGCGAGATGTAGTGTGTAAGGAAACCACCCATATTCGCGTGGATTCACGTGAAATGTTCGAGCGTTTGAAAGAGTTTGCCGAACTGTATGTGTCTCACGCAGTCAAGCCACTGACGCACTACAAGGGTGAGCGCTCCCTATTCGAGTTTTATGATATTGAAAATGAAATCGAAAAAGCGCTGTCACGAAAAGTGGAGCTTAAATCTGGCGGTTACCTGATTTTTGACCAGACGGAAGCGTTAACCACGGTCGATGTGAATACCGGTAGTTTTGTCAGTGGCAAAAACCTGTCCGATACCATTTTTAAAACCAATCTTGAAGCCGCACAAACCATTGCGCGCCAACTGCGCCTGCGTAACCTGGGTGGCATTATCATTGTCGACTTTATTGATATGGATGAAGATGCCCAACGTGAAGCTGTGTTGGAAGAGCTACGCAAAGCCGTGACGCTGGACCGGGCACGTATTAACGTGAATGGTTTTTCTGCGTTGGGACTGGTGGAACTTACCCGTAAGCGCACGCGTGAAAGCCTGGCGCATTTGTTGTGTGAATCATGCAAGGTCTGCCAGGGACGTGGAGAATTGAAAACGGCGCAGACGATCAGCTATGAAATCATGCGTGAATTGTTGCGTGAGTCCAGGCAGTTTAAGAGTGCCAATGCATTCAAGATACTGGCATCACCTGAAGTCATTAATATGCTCAGTGATGAAGAGTCGCAAAGCCTGGCCAGCCTCTCAGACTTTATTAAACGCCCGGTGACGCTACATCCTGATACCCAATACGGACGTGAAGAATTCGATATCGTCTGGATGTAAAGATTGTCTGGATGTAAACCGGGCGACCTCTCAGCCGCACGGTTGTAAATCAGATTACGCCGATTGCCAACCCTGGTATCACGACACGGCTAATCATTTGCAGCAAGATCAACGCGACCAATGCTGAAAAATCGAAGCCCTGGATTTGCGGCAATACACGGCGCAACGGGTCGAGGATAGGTGATGTCAGCTGGTTAAGTACTCCATAAATCGGGCTGTAAGGGTTAACCCAGCTTAAGATCGCCATCAGCAGGATCGCATAGAAAAATACATCAATAATCTGTGCCAATACGCCTACTACAGCTTGCCACAACCAGAACAGTGGCGCAGGCGGTAATCCGGCCAATGTGGAAAGCAGGGCAAACAAAATCACCTGCATCAGCAATGCCAGCAATAAAGTCGACATATCCCATTGCCTGACCGGACGTATCAGCTTACGGGTAGGTTTCACCATAAAATCAGTCAGCACCATGGTCATTTGCCCCAGCTGGTTCTGAAACGAGGTGCGTGTCCATTGCATCAAAAAACGTAACACCAGTAAAAACGTCAAAATGCCGAATACCGTCCTCAGCAAAAATATAGTCATCTCACCTAACATTGTTATTGTCCTCCCAGTTCGTCGCCCAAGGTTTTTGCCCTGTTGGCCGCTTGTTGTGCCGCGTGTTGCATGATGGCATGAATGTTGTGCTGATTAAGGCTCAGCAAACCCTGTTCTGTGGTGCCGCCTTTGGAGGTTACTTGTTCCCGGAGTGTGGCAATTGGCGTCTCGCTTGCAGCGGCGAGCAGGCTGGCGCCTTTGAAGGTCGCTATGCTGAGTTGTAATGCCTGCGTTTTATCCAGCCCCAGTGCAATGCCTGCATCGGTGAGGGCTTCAATCAATAAGAACACATACGCCGGGCCACTGCCAGAAATGGCGGTGACGGCATCCAGTTGCGCTTCTTCTGTGAGCCACACGACATCACCTGCTGCTTGCAGCAAACTATCTGCCAGTAGACGCTGGCCTTCGCTGACGCTGGATAGTGCATAAACGCCGGTAACCCCCGCCTGGATTTGGGCCGGCGTATTCGGCATGGTGCGTATCAAGGTGTTATAGCCATTTAACCAGCGGCTTAAATCGGCGGTGCGTATACCGGCCGCGACTGAAATCACCAGTTGCGATTGCAGGAAAGGCGCAAGTGATTCTGCCACCGCTTTCAATTGCTGCGGCTTCACCGCCAGCACAATCACATCGACTTGTAATGCCTGCTCAGATAAGGTCTGCGCCGTGCGAACGTCCAGATTTTTCTGTAATTGATCATGCTTGCTGGCATCAGGGTCTATCACCGTAATCTGCTGCATGGGGAAGGCGCGCTGTTTGAGGCCGGTGATCAGGGCTTGCGCCATGTTCCCGCCGCCTATAAAGGCAATACGGGGTGATGCGAGTGAAGACATGGTTAAGCAGCTCCTTTGCTGGCTAAATCTGAATCTGGAGAAGGTTTGGGCTGGCGCGCACCAAAAATCGCGGTGCCTATGCGTACCAGTGTAGCGCCTTCGGCAATGGCGGCTTGGTAATCACCACTCATGCCTATTGATAAAGTATCGAGTTGCAGGTCATGCGTATTCAAATGCTCAAACAGCGCGCGCACCTGCCGAAACTGGTCACGTTGGGCTGCAAAGTCTTGTTGTGGTGCCGGGATCGCCATCAGCCCGCGCAATTGCAGGTGGGGCAATTGTTTGATCTGTAAGGCAAGTTCCAGAAGCTCCTGGCCACTGGCACCACTTTTGCTTGCTTCTTCACTAATATTCACTTGCAGGCAAATATTCAGTGGCGGCAGCGCTGAAGAGCGTGCATCTGACAGGCGCTGCGCAATTTTTAAACGGTCAACCGAGTGTATCCAATCGAATTGACGGGCAATTTGCTGTGTTTTGTTGCTTTGAATCGGCCCAATAAAGTGCCATGCTATTGCACAATCCTGTAACTGTTCCTGTTTACTGAGCGCTTCTTGCAGGTAATTTTCGCCAAACACGGTTTGGCCCGCTGCATAAGCTGCACGGATGGCTTCAGCCGGTTGTGATTTGCTCACTGCACACAGTGTCACGGTTTGAGACATTTGAAAGCGCGCTTTTGCCTGTGCGATACTTTGCTGTATCTCAGCAATATTGTCAGCAGGGGCGTGAATAAGGGCGGTCATGGCTGGGTGAGGCTTGCTCTGGTATGCAGGTTAATAACAAAACAACATTATATAAATAATCGCTGGAGTCAATTGTGGATATTTCAGATTTATTGACATTTTCTGTCAAAAATAAAGCGTCAGACTTACATTTATCTTCAGGCTTGCCGCCGATGATACGTGTGCATGGCGACATCCGTAAAATCAATTTACCGGCGATGGATCACGCCGAAGTCCATCGCATGCTGTACGACATCATGAATGATACGCAGCGCAAGGTGTATGAAGAAAAGCTGGAATGCGATTTTTCATTCGAGATTCCTGATCTGGCGCGTTTCCGGGTCAACGCGTTTAACCAGCAACGCGGCGCCGGTGCGGTATTCCGTACCATTCCGAGCAAGGTACTGACGCTGGAAGAGCTGAATGCACCCAGAGTGTTCAAAGACCTCGCCGATACGCCACGCGGCATTGTGCTGGTGACCGGGCCTACCGGTTCCGGTAAGTCTACCACCCTCGCTGCCATGGTTGACTACATCAATGAAACACAGATGTCTCATATCCTGACCGTGGAAGACCCGATCGAATTTGTACATAACTCTAAAAAATCACTGATTAACCAGCGTGAAGTCGGCCCGCATACGCAATCGTTTGATAACGCCTTGCGTTCAGCCTTGCGTGAAGACCCGGATGTGATCCTGGTGGGTGAGATGCGCGACCTGGAAACCATACGCCTGGCATTGACTGCCGCTGAAACCGGCCACCTGGTATTCGGTACGCTGCATACCAGTTCCGCTGCTAAAACCATAGACCGGGTGGTCGATGTGTTTCCGGCGGCTGAAAAAGAAATGGTGCGCTCCATGCTGTCAGAATCTTTGCGCGCGGTGATTTCACAAACCCTATGTAAAACCAAGGATGAACAGGGCCGCGTGGCCGCCCATGAAATCATGATAGGCACACCGGCGATCCGCAACCTGATCCGTGAAAACAAGATTGCACAGATGTATTCCGCAATCCAGACCGGGCAAAACGTCGGTATGCAGACCCTGGACCAGAACTTACAAGATCTGGTGAAGCGTAATATCATTAGTGCCGGTGAAGCGCGTACTAAAGCCGCCAACCGCGATTCGATTATTGGGTAACACACACGATGGATAGCATACAAACTGGTGCCGACCTGGCCCAGACAGAGAAGTTTGTAAATGATTTGCTGAAGCTGATGGTGACCAAAAAAGCGTCAGACCTGTTTATCACCGCCGGATTCCCGCCCGCGATGAAGATAGACGGCAAGCTGACGCCAGTGTCATCGCAAACGCTCAACCCCCAGCAAACGGCCGAAATTGCACGGGCCGTGATGAATGAAAAACAGGCGCAGGAGTTTCAAGCCACGCGTGAATGCAATTTTGCTATCAGCATGTCTACGGTGGGCCGCTTCCGCGTCAACGCCTTTATTCAACGCAGCGCGACTGGGCTGGTGTTCCGGGTCATCAACACGAATATCCCCAACTTTGACGATTTAAAACTGCCGCAAGCCCTCAAAGAGGTCGTGATGGCCAAACGCGGACTGGTGATTTTTGTAGGCGGTACCGGCTCAGGCAAGTCCACTTCGATGGCGGCAATGCTCGGCCATCGCAATGAAAACAGCTACGGCCATATTATTACCATTGAAGATCCGGTCGAGTTTATCCACGGCCACAAGAATTGCATAGTCACTCAGCGCGAAGTCGGGGTAGATACCGAAAACTGGCATACGGCATTGAAAAACACCCTGCGTCAGGCGCCGGACGTGATCATGATTGGTGAGATCCGTGATCGTGAAACCATGGATTACGCGATTGCCTTCTCGGAAACCGGGCACCTGTGCCTGGCGACTTTGCATGCAAACAGTACCAACCAGGCGCT
>DATHWT010000037.1:0-7392 GCA_035460345.1 Methylophilus sp.
GACTCATAATCGTTCACTGCCAGGTAGTCTGCCAGCTCAATAAAATAGAGTAATTCTTCGCCATTGAACATAGGCAGGCCTTGTCCGGGGTCAAACATGAACGGAATCCCTGCTTCGTGGCATTCTTTCGCATGCTGGAACATGGCATCGCGTCCGTCCGGGGCAATGATCGCCAGCACCGCATCCTTGGCATCGTTGACGCTGTTGGCATGTGCTTGCTGCATGGCACCAGGGTGAAATGCCGTGATCTGGTTGTCGTCAATATCGGTGGTGATAAAGGCTTGTGCGGTAAAAGCACCATTGATGGTTTTAATGTTCTGGCGATCAATCTTGTGCTGTTCCAGCCAGCTTTGATAAGGCGCAAAATCATCACCCACAGTCGCCATGATTTGTGGCTGGCCTTCCAGCAGTTGCAGGTTATAAGCAATGTTGCCGGCAGTGCCGCCAAATTCCCTGCGCATTTCCGGAACCAGGAATGCCACGCTTAGTTTATGAATTTTGTCTGCCAGGATATGGTTTTTAAACTGGTCGGGGAACACCATGATGGTGTCATAGGCCAAAGAGCCGCAAATTAGAATCTTCATGTGTCGTTTGAGCTTGGGAATGAATCTGTGGTTGAAAATAGCAGCTATTATTGCCGCCAGAGCATAAGCTGGCAAGCCTTACTTAGGCTTAGTCAGTCTGGCACTTGTTCAGGATTGCTTGATGGCCATATCAATCAGGGTTTTAGCCGCTTTTTTGGCTGACTTGATGGCACCGGAACCACGCTTGATTTGTTCGGCCTGCACTGCGCCTTCAAACAGGATGGAAAGTTGCAGGGCCAGGCCTTCGGCATCTTTAATCTGGGCTTCTTGCGCCAGCTGATGAATAAACTGGCGGAATTCACGCGATTGCTGTGATGACAGTTGGTGAATACGGTTCTCTTCGTTGGGGAATTCAGCCGAAGCCTTGATAAAAGCCACGCCGATGAAAGAAGGTGACGTTACCCATTCTTCAATAAAATCAAATAATTGCTGGATTTTGGCGTCAGGCTTGTCGCTTAATCCTGCCAGTTTTTCATTCATCCAGCTTTGAAAGTCCTGATGACTTTTTTGCAACACCGCCAGGATCAGTTCTTCTTTGGTTTCGAAGTATTTGTAAAGCGTCATTTTGGTGGTACCCGCGACAGCCACAATCGTGTCTACGCCGGTGGAGTTGATACCACGCGTCTGGAACAAGTCCGTCGATACCTGCAGGATTTTTTGCTTGAGCACACTCATGGGTTGATTATAGCACCCTATACTAAACGGTATAGTATTCGTATTCGATTCAATGCTATGGCGCTTGTTGGCTGAATCTTGGCGTGGTTAGTTTCTGGAATTGGCCATTAATTTGGGCGTGTAATTACATTGCACCTGATCCAGCAGCTGATTGACCAGTACCTGCTCGTCCCTGTTGGTAGTGACGTGGCCATTGATCACGTTTTCGATATACACGCTTTTGAGCCTTTCAGGCAGATGTAGCGCTTCTATCATCCGGCAATCGCCGTGTTTCATGGTTTCCAGGCGACCATAAATCGCAGCGGTTTCAGACGGGCTGGCTTCAAAGGAAAACGGGTTGGCCGTTGGTCTGGGTGGCTCGGAGCGTTCAGCTGGCTCAGCCGCACTTGCACTGCTGATTTCAATTGGCTGGGATGGCCAGAAGTGCCCTGCCAGTATGCCGCTAAACAATGCAATCGCCACGATGCTGTAATTACGCACTGCAAGCCAGTCGATTTCCCGGCTGGTCTGTTCCTTGATCAAGGCTTGCGCTGCACGCTGCGCATGGTATAGCGCAGTGGAGTCGGGACGGGTGAGTTTTTCCTGGCAGGCGCTAAGCGCCATGAAGTACAACTGGTTAGCCAGCATCTCGGGCAGGCGTGCGCCAGCCTTCTGTGATTGTATCGTAAGGTAGCTTTGCAGACGACCGGGCTGCGCAGGGGGAATGTGTAATGGTTGCTGGCTGGCCCACGGGCTGGAAAGTAAATCATCCAGGATAGAGAATAATCCCAGCAGTTTTTGCACTGGTTGCTTGCCGGATTTATCCAGCATGCGCACTAACCATTCAGATTGCAGCAGGCCTTCCAGCATGGCTTAAAAAGGCTTAACCACCACGAGAATCACGATCGCAAGCAGCAGGAACACCGGAATTTCATTAAACCAGCGGAACCAGGTATGTGAGCGCTGGCTGGTCTTCGCCGCAAACTGTTTGAGTAATTTTCCACAATAATGGTGATAACCGAGCAGCAGAAACACCAAAGTCAATTTGGCATGTAGCCAGCCACCTGTGAAACCATAGCCCAGCCATAACCAGAGGCCAAAAGCTAAGGCAAGTATGGAGAGCGGCTGCATGAAGCGATACAGTTTTTGTGCCATCAGCACCAGCCGCGCATAGGCCTGGGGATCAGTCTCCATGGCCAGGTTGACGTAAATGCGGGGCAGGTAAAACAGCCCGGCAAACCAGCTGGTGACAAACAGGATATGAAACGCTTTAATCCATAACATGATTTAGTGTGCCTGCTGTTCTATTAATTCGCGTAACTTGGGAAAATCCAGTTCGCCTATGACTTTTTGGAGGCGACGGCCTTGCGGGTCATACACAAATGCAGTGGGGGTGAGGTTAACGTTGCCAAACGCTTTGACCATTTCGCCAAAGCCATCGTGCATCACGGCAAATGGCAGTGCTTTCTCCTGGCTGTAATTCAATACCTGGGCTGGCGGGTCATACGGCATGGCCACTGCGATCACTTCAAAATTGCTGTTTTTATAGCGATTGTAAGTCTCGATCAAGGTGGGCATTTCCTTGATGCAGCCCGGGCAATCTGTGGCCCAGAAGTTGACCAGCACGGTTTTGCCACGCAGCGATGCCATGCTGATTTTCCTGCCATCCAGCGTGGTGAAGGTTACTTCCGGCGCTTGCGGTTTTTGCATGACCGCCATGGCCAGGCCGATGAACAAAGCCAGCGCAACTAGTGGCATGATCCATTTTTTGTATGAAAACGTGTATTTCGACATGATGTTTAAATCTAGATAAGATCCTAAAGCGACTGTGTATTTGAACTGATTCCCGGCAAGTTACCATTCACGATGGCTTGAGATCGGGCCTCAGTCAATGACTCTTTAAAGCTGTGCATCATAATTCAGGTCAGATTCTACTCTTGTTAGCCGTGTTATTGCGTGAAATTCCATCCCGCCATCTCATTCTCAGACCATGAAACTCTGATTGGGTTTCGCCACGGGCGCTTAGGTGTCATAAAAATGAACATGCTATAATTCTGCTGCCTAATTAAAGGATAATTCCCCTCCGTTTCTTATGACACATCCCGCCAGCGCAACGTTAATCCGCAATATGCAAGCCATCGTCGGCAAATCATTTGTGTTGACCAGCCACACTAAGATTTCACCCTACAGCAAAGGCTTTCGCTTTGGTTCGGGTGAGGCAATGGCGGTGGCGAGACCTGGAACCTTGCTGGAAATCTGGGAGCTGTTAAAAGCCTGTGTGGAAGCCGATGTCGCAGTGATTATGCAGGCAGCCAATACCGGCCTTACCGGTGGTTCGACACCTGATGGTAATGACTATGACAGGCCGATAGTCATTATTAATACCATGCGTATCAATGAAATTCAGCTGATTAACGACGCCAGGCAGATTATCGGTTTGCCGGGCAGCACATTGTTTGGCCTGGAAGAAACCCTGAAACCATACGGGCGCGAGCCGCATTCCGTGATTGGCTCTTCGTGCATAGGCGCTTCCATTATTGGTGGTGTGTGCAATAACTCTGGCGGTGCGCTGGTGCAGCGTGGGCCGGCTTATACCGAGCTATCACTGTATGCGCAGATTACCGCAGATGGCACGTTGCAACTGGTGAACCATTTAGGCATTCAATTAGGTAATACACCTGAAGAAATTCTCACCAACCTGCAACACAAGCATTATCGACAGGCGGATATTGAACATCCGGATAAACTGGCTTCAGATAATGTGTATCACGAGCGCGTACGCGAAGTCGATGCCGATACGCCAGCGCGTTTTAATAATGACGGACGCCGCCTGCATGAGTCATCCGGTTGCGCTGGCAAGCTGGCGGTATTTGCCGTACGCCTGGATACTTACCCGATTCAAAAACAGCAGGTGTTTTACGTAGGCACCAATGATGCGCAAGTGCTGGCGACCATGCGCCGCGAGATACTGACGCAATTTAAATCGCTGCCCGTCTCCGGCGAATATCTGCACCGCGATTGCTATGCCGTGACCAAGAAATACGGCAAAGATACCTTCTGGGTGATCAACACTTTCGGGTCGAAGTTTATCCCCACTCTGTTCAGCATGAAGCGCACGGTAGACCGCATTGCCAGCAATTTCAGGTTTTTACCTGCCAAGCTCTCTGAAGTGCTCATGCAATGGTTCAGTTACTTGTTACCTAGCCATTTGCCTAGCCGCATGGAAGCGTATCACCAGCAATACCAGCATCACTGGATTGTCGAAATGAGTGGTGAAGGCATTGAAGAAGCGCGTGCTTATTTAAAGCAGTTTTTCGAGACACATCAGGGTGATTACTTTGAGTGTACGCAAGACGAGGGTGACAAAGCCATTTTGCATCGGTTTGTAGCCGGTGGCGCGATCGGCCGCTATCACGCATTACATAAAGAATCACTTGGTGCGATGATGACCGTGGACGTGGCGCTGCGCAGGAACGAAGCCAAATGGTTTGAAGAGTTGCCGAAAGAGATTGATGACCTGATTGCCGCCAAGTTTTATTACGGGCATTTGTTTTGCCATGTCATGCATCAGAATTACGTGCTGAAAAAAGGCGTAGATGCCAAAGCTTTGAAGCAAAAGATCTTAACCTCGTTTGATGCGCGTGGTGCTGAGTACCCAGCGGAGCACAATGTCGGGCATGAGTATATTGCCAAGGAACCACTGAGGAAGTTTTATCGTGTGCTGGATCCGACTAACAGTTTTAACCCGGGTATTGGTAAAACCAGTAAGTTAAAGGGTTGGGCTGAGCGCTGATGCTTTAGTGTGCTTCGCTGAACTCAATAACAAAAAAGCCTTGCATCACTGCAAGGCTTTTTTTATCGGCTAGCGATACAACGATTAGTAAAGTACTCTTAATCGAATCGTACCAGCCACTTTATCAAGTTGCTCAAATGCCAGTTTAGAGTCGACATCGGCAACGTCCATCACCAGGTAACCAATATCATTGCTCGTCATCAGGCTTTGGGCCACGATGTTGATGTTCTGTTCGGCGAACAAGTGGTTGATATTGGATAGCACGCCCGGCTGATTGTGGTGGATATGCAGCAACCGGTGCGTATTTGGTTGTTGCTGCATGGCGATTTGCGGGAAATTCACTGCGGATACGGTCGTACCCGCACCAGCAAAGCTCACAAATTTTTCTGCCACTTCAATGCCGATATTGGCTTGCGCCTCTTCGGTTGAGCCACCAACGTGCGGCGTTAAAATCACATTGTCCAAACCGCGTAATGGTGATTCCAGCGGTTCGTCATTCGATTTTGGCTCTGTCGGGAACACATCAATCGCCGCGCCACGCAGTTTGCCATTTTTCAGGACAACGGCCAGTGCATCAATATCCACACAAGTACCACGTGCGGCGTTCATAAAGATAGAGCCGGGTTTCATCTCTTCAAACTCGGCGGTAGCCATCATGTTTTTGGTTGTCTCAAGCTCAGGCACGTGTAAGGACACCACGTCAGACTGGTTGAGCAGTTCTTTCATGGTAGCAACCTGGCGCGCATTCCCCAAAGGCAGCTTGGTAATCACATCAAAGTAGATGACCTTCATGCCCAGGCTTTCCGCTAATACGGATAATTGGGAGCCGATGCTGCCGTAACCTACAATGCCCAGCGTTTTGCCGCGTGCCTCATTCGAGTTCGCAGCTGTCTTTGGCCAGGAGCCCTTATGTACTGCAACACTTTTTCTAGGGATATCACGCAGCAATAAAATGATTTGGCCAATCACCAGCTCGGCAACCGAGCGCGTATTGGAATAAGGGGCGTTGAACACTGGAATGCCCTTGTCGCGTGCGGCGTCCAGGTCAACCTGGTTGGTGCCTATGCAGAAGCAACCGATCGCGGCCAGCCTGTCCGCAGCTTCCAGGACACGTTTAGTGATTTGCGTGCGTGAGCGGAGGCCCACAAAACGTGCGCCTTTGATTCTTTCGATCAAGGCATCTTCGTCCAAAGCGGTCTTGACGTAGTCAATGTTGGTGTAGCCTGCATTGTTCAGTGTATCAATGGCGTTTTGATGCACACCTTCTAACAATAAAAACCGGGCAGATTCTTTAATATTTGATTCCATACGCTACCTAAAGAAATGAATCAGTGGAGGAAAAATAAGCTCGTGAGTATAGCATAAATGAAAAGCGATTATGGCGTAAAAGAGGGGTTGCCCGACTGATTATTTATGCCTGGATTGAAGTGTGATGAACCTGCTAGATTGTTTCTGGGAGCGCTGTGCAGCGTCAACTGTGATTGATGGTGCCAGTATCGAACCGAGGCTGCTATAATTCAAATGAAGGCCCTGCAAACGCAGGGCCTTCAAGCGTCAAGCTAAACGGGAGCGTGACTGTTTTGCCCCCTAAAAAAGCGCATTACTTTCGCGATTTCACGTAAACATATATACCTGCCCAGGTCATGACAATAGTCATGGCGGCAATAACAATTAAGCTCATCAAACCATAGTCGGTAGAAAGCAAATCAATCAGAATTTTCATCGTATGTCCTCCTGTGAGTGTCTACACTTGCAAGCTAAAGTGTCTGATGATTATTTTGAGCCTTTACCACCACATGGTTTTTGATGTAACGCAAACCTGATGCATGTTGCATCCTGTGAAATCACATTTTCACGCGCCCAGAACAGGACATAGTTGATGAATGTTTACCCTCTATTAAAACCGCTATTGTTTAAGCTGGATGCTGAACAAGCGCATGACCTGACGCTTAAATCGCTAAAACGCGCAGAGCATCTAGGCTTGTTGGCATTGGTGAGAGATCGCTTGCCTGATCAACCCAGGCAGGTGATGGGTCTTCATTTTCCTAACCCGGTCGGGTTAGCCGCTGGACTGGATAAAAATGCCATGGTGATTGATGGCATGGCCGCGCTGGGGTTTGGCTTTCTCGAAGTAGGAACGGTCACGCCGCGCGCGCAACCTGGCAATCCCCAGCCCCGTTTATTCCGCCTGCCCGAAGCCAATGCAATCATTAACCGCTTCGGCTTTAATAACCATGGGGTGGACCAGCTGATCCAGAACGTGAAAGCAGCCAAATTCAAAGGCGTGCTGGGGATCAATATCGGCAAGAATTTTGATACGCCAAATGAACGCGCGGCTGAGGATTACCTGACCTGCATGCG
>DATHWT010000038.1:0-4523 GCA_035460345.1 Methylophilus sp.
CGATAATACAGAAAGAATTTTCTTCATAGCTGAAGCCCTCTCCTATAACGCATCCGGACCGGTTTCACCGGTGCGGATACGATAAACTTGTTCCAAATCGAAGACAAATACTTTGCCATCGCCAATCTTGCCAGTCGCCGCCGCTTTCTCGATGGCATCTACCACCTGGTCAAGCATGTCATCTTTAATCGCCACTTCGAGTTTTACTTTTGGTAAAAAATCCACGACATATTCAGCGCCACGATACAACTCGGTATGCCCCTTTTGGCGTCCAAACCCCTTTACTTCAGTGACAGTGATGCCTTGTACCCCGATATTGGACAAAGCTTCACGCACTTCATCAAGCTTGAACGGCTTGATTATTGCGGACACAAATTTCATTTGCTTCTCCTGTTGTTAACTCTGGCAGGCACCGTGCCCGCCAGATGTGTTTACAGCACTTGTGTTTACAGTACTTAGAAAGTACGTGTCAGTGTAAATACCAAACGGCCTTCGTTCAAATCTTTACTTTGTGCACGATTTGCATCGCCTTTACCGTTAAAGCTTGTACCGCCGTAACCGTTTTCACCCCAGTACTGCTTGTTGCTGGCGCCTACGTAGTAAATACCGCCATTCCAGCCTTCAGAAGCACCGATTTTAAACGCTTTGCTCAAACCGATTTTGTAGTCAGTGTAATCAGGGCTGGAAGCACCTGAAAAACTTGTACTTGGGCCGTTGATGCCATCAGCTGTAAATGTAGTGTCCAGTTTGCCATTCACGTTCAACTGACCTACGTGACCAACCAGCGTCAGGTCCCACCATGGCAATGGATAGTTCGCATTCACTTCAAAATAGGTACTGCCTTTGGTGCTGCCATCCCAGCCGGTCGCACGTTCTGCGCCAAACCAGTCAGTCAAGGTCACAGAAAGCTTGGTGCTCAACCAGCCATAAGCCAGGCCAAAGTTGACTTCAGCGGTATCCCAGCGACCGCCACGTGGTGTCAATACTGTGTTTGCACCATCTGGTCCAAGAGAAGCCGAGCCTCTGTATTTTTTCCATGAACCACCTGGATACAGGTAACCGATCAAACCAACACTGTAGCCCAAACCTTCAACGCCAGGTACGGAACCATTATAACCACCGTAGACATCGACTTCAGCCGTTGCATCAGGAAAAGTATTTGGCGTGACGTTAGAACCCCATGCACCGACGTAAAAGCCGCTGTCATGCGTGATGTCCAGGCCACCCTGTACAGAAGGTTTGTGCCAGTTTTGTGAAATACCACGTGCGTAGTAGTCAGACACGAAGCCAATGTTGGCTGTCGCTGCCCAAGGCGATTTTGCTTCTACAGCCGCAGGCGCTTTTTCTTCAGCTTCAGCGGCATAAGAAACTTGTGCAAATGACAAGGTGCCCAATACGGCTGTAAGTAAAATAGATTGACGCATTTATGAGTCCTCTCTCTATAAAAGTCTTGATCGAATTGTTGTAAACGATAATGAAACAACATTGACGACTAAGCAAAGCATGTGCCAATATACATAATCATTTAAAATCAATTACTTAATAAATTTAAACTAAAATATTAATGACAATACTTTTATAAGTTATTGATTTTTATTGAATTATATAAATTAATAAGTGAATAAACGTATATTTTCAGGCTTGTTGCATGCTAGAATTCATAAAAAAGGAGCCGTGAACCATGCTATTTTCGAACGAAAGAATTAAAGAATTATCTTTTAAAATCAAACAATTAATTGACTCAAGCCCAATTTCAGAGCTTGAATCAAATATTCATGCACTAATTCAGGGCGTGCTCACCAAAATGGAACTTGTTTCACGCGAAGAATTCGATATCCAGTCAGCTTTACTCTCCCGTACCCAGCAACAATTGCGCGCGCTGGAAGAAAAAATCAGCGCACTGGAGCAAGCCCACACCTCAGAAAGTAAAAAATAATTTACAATTGTTAGCATTCCGTTAAGCAGGAGTGCAGCATGAGTCTGGCAGTGTTATATAGTCGCGCATTGAGCGGGATGGAAGCACCAGAAGTGGTCGTAGAAGTACATTTAGCCAATGGCCTGCCCAGTTTTACCATTGTCGGGTTACCTGAAACCGAGGTCAAAGAGAGCAAGGACCGCGTGCGCGCTGCCATCCAGACCGCGCAATTTGAATTTCCAGCCCGAAGGATTACTGTCAACCTTGCCCCTGCGGACTTACCAAAAGAAGGTGGCCGTTATGATTTGCCCATTGCGCTGGGCATTCTGGCTGCTTCAGGCCAACTCCCAAAAAAACATTTAGCCAGTTATGTGATTGCCGGCGAATTAGCTCTCACGGGCGCATTGAGGCCGATTCGTGGCGCACTGGCAATGACTTATCAACTACGTCAGGACAGCCAAAATATCCGGGCAGCAATTCTGCCCCAAGAGAGTGCATACGAAGCGAGTTTGGTCGAAGGCTCAACGATTTACGCCGCCGACAGCCTGCTCGAGGTATGCGCGCATTTATCGGAAAAGCAGGCGTTGCCGCAGCAACCTGCCATGGCTCACAGCGAAATACCCACGTTCTCAGACTACCGTGAAGTAAAAGGACAACTGCGCGCCAAACGTGCGCTGGAACTGGCAGCCGCCGGACAACACAGCCTGTTAATGAGCGGCCCACCCGGCACCGGAAAAAGCATGCTGGCGCATCGATTCATGAGCATATTGCCTGCAATGTCTACGCAAGAAGCGCTGGAGAGTGCAGCGATCTTGTCGCTCAATAGCCAATTCCCCGCTTCCAACTGGAAAAAGCGTTCATTCCGCGCCCCGCACCATACCGCTTCAGCAGTGGCACTGGTGGGCGGCGGTAGCGTGCCCCGACCTGGCGAAATCAGCCTTGCCCACCATGGTGTTTTATTCCTGGATGAACTACCAGAATTCGACAGAAAGGTATTGGAAGTACTGCGCGAACCGCTGGAAAGCGGCACGATCACAATCTCCCGCGCTGCCAGGCAAGCAACCTTCCCTGCGCAGTTCCAGTTGCTGGCGGCGATGAATCCATGCCCCTGTGGCTATTACGGCCACTATAACAATCGCTGCCGCTGCACGCCGGAGCAAATTGCACGCTATAAAAACAAACTGTCCGGACCGTTGCTGGATCGTATTGATATGAATATCGAAGTGCCGGCGCTCAAACCGGAAGAGTTAAGTCATAGCCAGACGGGCGAAACCAGCACCACTATCCGCGAACGTGTGGTGTTGGCCAGGCAACGGCAAATGCAGCGCCAGAACAAACCGAATGCCGCTCTGGGTCCACTGGAAATCGAAGCACATTGCCAGCTCGATGATAAAAGCCATGGGCTGCTGCAAGCGGCGATGAAGAAATTCTCGCTGTCTGCGCGCAGCTATCACCGCATCCTCAAACTGGCACGCACGATTGCAGATTTGGCAGAAAGTCATGTGATTAGTGATGCGCACATCGCTGAGGCGTTACAATATCGTCGTTACGAATATTGAAAGCTTCTTCCATGCATTTACATGATGTCAGCATCGCGCCGCTGGTGCGCAATCTGCAAAACCTGAAACACATCCTGCAACAAGGCGAATTGTATGCCGGACAAAAGAAAGTCGAGCCAGAGGTCTTACTGAATAGCCGGCTGTCTGTCGATATGTACCCACTGACCCGGCAAGTTCAAATTGTTAGCGATATGAGTAAAGGCGCTGGCGCCAGGCTTGCAGGACTGGAGATTCCGCAATACGCAGATGATGAAACCAGTTTTGAGATGTTATATGACAGAATAGCTAAAACGATAGATTTTTTATCACAGATTCAGCCCGCGCAATTAGAAGGGGCTGAGAGCAAAGAAGTGGTACTGACCATACGCAAGGCCGAGCTCATATTTACCGGCCTTGATTACCTGGAAAAATGGGTGATGCCGAATGTGTACTTTCACAGCACGACTGCTTATAACATCTTGCGCCATATAGGCGTGCCTTTAGGCAAAACCGATTACCTGGGTCAAAAACGCTAAACGTTTATTTCCGCGCGCGCCAATAATTGGTGCCCGCCACGTCATCTTTCAACATCGCCTGCCTGCGCAAGGTTTCATAGGCTTCATCTTGTGAAACATGTTGCGCATGGGCGTTTTCGCTCGCACGCGCATTCGCCTTGGTCACCCAGGCCGGATTTTGCTGATACCCCCTATCCTGCATGCATCTATCCAGCACCCGCGATTGCCTGGCTATTTTCTCCAGTTTCTGAAACGGCAGCGCTTCAGGCAAGCCTGCAGCGGCTTTACCGGCAATCAGATCGCACTGGTTGATTGTCTGTGCCAACGCACTTGGCTGTATGTCCGGCGTATCTTCCGACAGGTTTTGCCAGTAAAGCACACCTGCAATGATGATTAAACCCCCACCAATGCCACCAACAAGCTGACCAGTTTTCATCGTTATAAACGCCTCAAAAGATTGCCATATTCTGCGCGCATTCTTTGTCGAGTACCAGACAGCAAGACAAACAGTGACATATGCTTTCCACATTTACTTCATTAAATCTTCATACACGG
>DATHWT010000039.1:0-7038 GCA_035460345.1 Methylophilus sp.
CGTTTTGCGATTTCTGCACCTATGCCTTTGGATGCGCCAGTCACCACTGCGACTTTACCTTGTAGTTTATTGCTCATGAAAATCTCCTGAATTTAAGTGTCGTTAAAGGTTGTTTTGAATCTGATGAACACTATAAATAAACAAAAAACATAGATAAATAGCATAAATATGCAATCACTGTGTTATTTTATTGCACAATCAGGATGGACGCAGGATATTTAAATATGGATAGGTTCGACACAATGCTGGCCTTCACACGGGTGGTAGAGCTGGAAAGCTTTACCAAAGCCGCACTGTCATTAAACCTGCCCAAAACCACCGTGTCGGCACAAGTGCTGGCATTAGAAAAACGTTTACGCGTAAAGTTGTTACATCGCACAACGCGACGTATCCGCGTCACGACGGATGGTGCCGCTTACTATGAGCGGGCAATCAGGTTACTAAACGAGCTGGAAGAAACAGAAGCCGCCTTGAACCAGGCGACGGTCAATGCCAAAGGGCGCTTGCGGGTAGATGTGCCTGCACCGCTGGGGCGTTTGGTGATCATTCCTTCATTGCCGGATTTTTTTAAGCGTTATCCGGATATCGAGCTGGAAATCGGCTGTGATGACAGGCCTATTGATTTACTTGAAGAAGGCGTTGATTGCGTGATTCGCATTGGCAACCCCCTTGATTCAACCCTGGTCGCGAGGCGGGTAGGCACCATGCAATTCATGCTGGTCGCATCGCCTGAATATCTTAATTCTTACGGCAGACCCGCCAGCCCCGATGATTTACCGCGACATCATGGCGTACACTTTTTTTCCTCTAAAACCGGCAAAGTGCATCCGTTTTTGCTCACGCAAGACGGCGTGACGCAAGAGGTCTCCACCATACGCACACTGGCGATCAACAATGGCGATGCGATGGTATCCGCCTGCCTGGCAGGCCTGGGTCTCTGCCAGCTCCCTAGCTTTATGGTGCAGGCATATTTAGCCAATGGCGAGATGGAGTGCGTGCTGGCAGACTATGTCGCAGAAGGGTTTCCCATGAATGCGCTATACCCTCAAAACAGGCATCTTTCATCAAAAGTGCGTGCATTTATCGAATGGATTGCCGAGTTGTTTTCCGAGTGCCATTTACTGCAAGCCATCAAGCAACCTTAATGAGTGGCATTTTTTTAAAGCATTTGTTAGATAGGAAGCAACTTCTTCATCTTAAAAACGTCATTTGAATAGATTATTTTAAGAGTGTTGAAATGCCTAAGCCCATATTCAGGCAAGCAAACCCTGCGACTCATCACTAAACAACGGTATTCATCATTCACTCAATAGCAAAAGGCGTTGAATATGCTAGGCAAAACAACAATGAAATCACTCACAAACACGTTGGGTATGCTCGGTATGATACTGATCAACCCCAGTGTGATGGCGGAATCCAATATAGACCGGCAAACAGAAACTGCCATGCCGCGGCAGAAAAATATGTATGGGTTGGGCGTAGGCTTTATTCCCAAAACCTCAGGCTCCAAAGACCAGCGCGCATTGATTTTACCGGTGATCAATGCCAACTATGGCGAGCGTTTTTACATCAATGGCTTGCAGGCTGGTGTCTGGTTATTGGAGTCTGATGATAAACGCGTGCGTTTGGGCTTATCAGCCGACGCCAGATTTGGTTGGGATGCCAGTGATAGCAGTCGCACCAAGGGCATGCATGACCGTGATTTCTCTGTGGATGTTGGCCCTGTGCTGCGCTGGCAGACTGATTACGGCACCATCAACGCACAATGGGGATTCGATGCGGGCGGTGCCAGTAACGGGCAGAATGTGCAGCTTCAGTTCATCCGCAGCCTGTATCGCTCAGAGCGGTTTCGCGTGAATGGCCTGGTAGGCGTGCAATGGAATAACCGCAAATTTAATGACTATTACTTTGGTGTAGATGCAGACGAAGCCAGGCCAGATCGTCAGGTGTATCAGGCAAAAGCCGGTACCCAGTTGCAGCTCGGCGTGAATGGCATTTACAGCGTCAGTGCAGACCAGGCGTTGTTTTTTGGGCTGATTGCCAATCGTCTGGGTAATCAGCAAGCCGATAGCCCGATTGTAGAAACACGCTTTCAACCAATGGGTTACGTGGGTTATTCCATAGGCTTTTAAAGCGCCATTCACCATCCAGTTTTACTCAATCAGGGGCCAACCACTCGGCACGCACAGGTTAGATGTGACGGGTGGTTGGTCTTTCGTCATATCAGCGCGGCTATTAATGACATGCTGTGATCGACACCGGAGTGGGAATGCCGGGTGCGTCGTTGTTGATGGCTGCATTCTATGAAATAATCAAGAGCGAATAGCCTACCAAGCCTGCACTACCTTCATTCTTCAGGAGAAAGTCATAGACCAGATTCACCTTATGCGCGTATTTGTGACGGTGGAAGAAGAGGGCGGTTTTGCAGCAGCTTCGCGCAAACTGGATATCTCGCCCGCCGCTGTGACACGCGCCATTGTCGGGCTTGAAGAACAGTTGGGCGTGAAGCTGATTCAGCGCACCACGCGCAATATCCGCTTAACCGATGCAGGCCACCAGTATTACGAAGATACCAAGGCGATACTGGCCAGTATCGCTGAAGCCAATGAGGCAGTATCAGGCGCCAATACTGAACCGCACGGCACGCTGTCGGTGACAGCATCTGTGCTGTTCGGGCGGTTATATGTCATGCCCGGTATCATCGACTACATGCAGAAATATGCCAGAGTAAAAGTCATTGCGCATTTTGTAGACCGTGTGACTAACCTGGTAGAAGAAGCCATAGATGTCGCGATTCGCATAGGCGAGCTACCGGATTCATCATTGCGCGCGATTAAGGTTGGTCACGTGAGGCGCGTGTTGTGTGCTTCGCCGGCCTATCTCGAAAAGCATGGCATACCCCGGCAGCCAGGTGACTTGCTCACACATGCGATTATCTCTGCGAACTCTATTTCGCCCAAGGTCGAATGGCGCTTTGGCGCAACAGCAACCTCAGAGAAGTTACGTATGGAACCCAGGCTGATTGTGTCTAGTAATGACGCCGCCCTCGCTGCGGCCATCGGCGGGCTGGGCATCACGCGCCTGCTTTCTTACCAGGTCAAAAGCGAAGTTGAGCGGGGCGCCTTGACCCTGATTCTTGAAGAATATGAAGAGCCGCCCTGGCCTATCCATGTCGTCCACCGCGAAGATAAACTAGGTTCTTTAAAAGTGCGTGCCTTTATTGATGCCATTGCTAATGACTTGCGTAATCATCCTAATCTGAAATAGCCATGTTGCGCCCAACGAAATAATCAATTTCTCGCCGGGTGGTTTTTCCCTCCTGAGCGGATTTGTAGAATGCACTCGTCAAACAAATGACAGTGAATACAACCCGCTTAATCAGGAGACGAACATGAAAGCAGCGATTATTATTTTCTCAGACCCACATGGTGGAGAAGAAGCATTGGGGCGTGCGTTTAACGCATTAGCAGCCGCTTATGATTTCAGGCAGCATGGCACTGAAGTCGCCGTGTATTTTCAGGGCGCTGGGACGCGCTGGGCAGGCATGGTCAGCCAGAAAGACCATGCCTTGCATGCACTCTATACTGCTGTTTCTGACACCATTGCTGGCGTATCATGCGGGTGTGCCGATGTATTCGGCGCACGTGCAGCCGCCGAGAAAAATGGCTTTGAGCTGATCACGGATAATCGTGTGCCTGGCACTTCTGGCCTGCCAAGCATTGCCCAGTTGTCGACACAGGGATACACCATATTTACTTTTTAGGAGAGAGACATGACATCGACCCCATCCATACGCCCACCCGTGCCGCCGTTTACCCGCGAAACCGCGATTGAAAAGGTGCGGCTGGCTGAAGATGGCTGGAATTCAAGGGACGCTGCCAAAGTGGCCCTCGCTTATTCTGTGGATACACAATGGCGCAACCGTGCCGAGTTTGTCAAAGGCCGTGAGCAGGCACAGCAATTCCTTGAACGTAAATGGAACAAGGAGCTCGAGTATCGCCTGATCAAGGAATTATGGGCCTTTACCGAAAACCGTATTGCGGTGCGCTATGCCTATGAGTCTAAAGATGATTCCGGCAACTGGTTTCGCTCCTATGGCAACGAGAACTGGGAGTTTGGCCCGGATGGCCTGATGATCAACCGCTTTGCTTCCATCAATGACCTGCCGATCAAGGAGAGCGAACGGTTGTTCCGATGGCCGCTTGGGCGGCGTCCGGACGATCATCCGGGCTTGAGTGAGTTAGGTCTTTAAACAAATAAAAAGCCCGGCAGGTTAATGTGTGCCGGGCTTTTTATTGTACATTCAGAAAATGATTACCTGCCTTCTGAAATCTTCTTCAAATTATCCAGGCCTGACCTGTAAACTACAGTCATTGTTTTAATCGCGTCATCATCGGTTTGATTGGCGACTGGCTTATCGGAAAGGTCTTTGCGTTTAAAGTCACCGTTCCATGTCACTTTGGTTTTAGAGTCGGATAGTGCCTTCACCGTGACAGTTGAACGATAGCTACTCACCGGCAGCACGCCTTCCAGTATTTTGTAGCTAAAGGTTTTTTGGGCCGGGCTGAAAGTCAGTAACTCTTCTTTTACCTGGCTGTTGTCCTGCAAGGTCAACAAGCGGATAGCGCCAGGCAGGTTGGGTGTGCCGCTCACAATCTGCGTGCTTTTAATGGCAGGATGCCAAAGCCCTAAATCGCCAAAATTGCTGACATTGGCCCACACAGTATCTGCCTTGGCATTGATCTCGACAGATTCCTCCAGCTTCAGTGTTTCTGCCGCCGCATGACTAGCCGCTGGAATAAACCCGGCGACAAGTGCTAACGATGTAAATAAAGCCTTCATTCAGTTCTCCTATAAATTATTGTTGATTGGTTTTTAAACATATCGCGGTTCATTGCTTAGTGAGAGACTGTTTTGGAAAATAAATTCATTATCAGTACGCCTGCCAGGATAAAAGCCATACCAATCAGTGCTGGGGTATCAAGTTTTTGCCCATAAAACACCCAGCCTACAATCGCCAGTAGCACGATACCCAAGCCTGCCCAAATCGCGTAAGTGATACCAATAGGGATCGCTTTCAGAGTCAGTGACAGGAAGTAGAACGATAGTGAATAACCAATGACTACTGCTATTGAAGGCACCAGGCGTGTGAAGCCTTCACTGGCTTTCAGGCTGGAAGTAGCCGTAATTTCGGAAATAATTGCAATTGCCAGATATAGCCAGTACTTCATGTGTTCTCCGTTAAGCTAAAAATCAAGATAAAGTTTATGTAGATGGAATGCTGCTTAAGTCCTGCTATAAAGCGAACTCAAGATAAGTAAGTAACCTGGTTAGTCAAAACTAAACGCGTACTGTTCGGATTCTTTACCTTGCTGTATTCCGGGCCGTTCCAGGCCGCTGGCTTTCACGCCGAGCAAGCGTATGGTGCGGTCAAGATCAATCCGTTTTAAACACTTGCCCGCAGCTTTGCGTATCGCTTGTGCATCTGCCACTGGTTTGGGCAGGGTGAGATCCCGGGTGACGGTTTTAAAGTCATCGAAGCGCAACTTCAGGCCTATCTTGCGGCAGACATAACCCTTGCGCTGCAGGTCATCGGCAACCCGTTCGCACAAATGGGTGAACGCAGTGCTCAAGGCCTGTTTATCGTGTACAGCATGCAAATTCCGCTCAAAGGTGGTTTCACGGCTCATGGAGACAGGTTCGCTTTCGGTCACCACCGGCCTGTCGTCCATGCCGCGTGATACGCGGTATAACCATTTGCCGTAACTTTGCCCGAAATGCTGGGTCAGCCAAGCCTCATGCAATGTGGCAATCTCGCCTATGGTCTGGATACCCAGTGATTCAAGCTTGGCGCTGGCTTTGGGGCCTATGCCATTAATCTTGCGCGCTGGCATCGGCCAGATGCGGGTGGACAGGTCTTCCATGCTGATAATGGTGATGCCATCCGGCTTTTGTATATCCGAACACAGTTTGGCCAGTAATTTGTTAGGCGCGATGCCTACGGAACAAGTGAGGCTGGTTGCCTCAAACACGGCCGCTTTGAGCTTTTGCGCGATGGCTAAAGAGTCCTCTTCCAGCGTAGATAGGTCTACATAGACTTCATCAATGCCTATATCCTGGATCACCGGGCTGACCGAACGGATAGCCTCTTTAAATAGCCGTGAATAACGCCGGTATAAATTGAAATTAACCGGAAGAATAATGGCATCTGGAGCCAGTTTCGCGGCGCGCATGGTAGGCATGGCTGAATGCAAACCGAGCGCGCGGGCTTCATAAGTCGCGGTGGTTAACACGCCACGACCCACATAATCCCGCAGCCGCGAGAAAACATGCGTGCCGTCTTCATTCAGTTGCGGCGTATCCGAGGCACGACCACCGACAACGACAGGCAGGCCGCGCAATTCCGGATATTGCGATAATTCGCAGGAGGCAAAAAACGCATCCATATCGATATGCGCAATGCGCCGTACATTTACATCGCACATGGTGAGCTAAAAATAACTGAAATCATTCGCGGGAATTGTAGCGTTTTTAAAACGTGTTTAATGTAGGACACAAAATATTAAAAACTAATCTGCTATTAATGCTGATTGCGGCATGTGATTGCCGCCATGCAAATGGTTAGGATTAATTCTGCGAATAAAATGCTTAGCTAAAACAAGAATTAGAGCGAATCTGGAAGTTGAATCTGAATCAAAACTAAATGGTGTTAAACTGAGCCCATGTTGTACCAAATCAGCCGGAATGAAGTTTATGTGGTTAGTTTTTCGGGGGACTATAAAACAAAAAATCCTAAGTTATTGCTAACAAAGGATTGTTTTGATCTTTATGGTGCCCAAGAGAGGACTCGAACCTCCACGTCGTTAAACACTAATACCTGAAACTAGCGCGTCTACCAATTCCGCCACCTGGGCTAAAGAAGCTGTGCATTTTAAAGGAAGAATTAATATTGTCAACAAAAAAAACGAAACAAAACCTGCGTACAAATGACCCGCAGGCGCAACGTGAAGCCGAGTTATACCAAACTCCGTTACCAAG
>DATHWT010000040.1:0-10062 GCA_035460345.1 Methylophilus sp.
AGTTGCTCATTAGATCGTAACGGGTTGTTTACTGAACGGTGGCTGGTAGCGATGCAACTGATATTCAAGGTATCCCAGGCCTGTACGTGTTCGAGCAGGCACATATCGCCCTGATGCGGGATATGGCTGGCGATCCACGTGTGGTCCAGTGAGGTGCCGGATTCGAGACTGGCTGGGGTGTTTAGCAAAATTGCACCTCTACCGCCAGCCTTAAATCGTCCAGGTAATCCAGCACGACACGACCGTTTTGCTGGCTTGCGATCAGTTGCAGTAATGGCAGGCCGCGCATGGAAGGCAGGCTGGTCCGTAAGCTTTCCAGGGCGGCATCATCAAACCTGCCAGCTGGCTCATGGGTGATACTGACCGTGATCTGCGTGATGCTTTGCGGACTTTTCTGTGCCGCCAGCACCAGGGCAATCCCGCTATTATCAGGAATCGGCCGTTTGCTGAACATGGGTTCAGGGTAAGGGGTATCGCTTGCCATCAGGATACACGGTGTGCCTTCAACGACTACCTGCGTCAGGGCATCCAGCAACCCGGCGCCAAAACTGGCGTCGAATGCACATAATACCGATGAAGTCGCCATGGTTTTTGTCGCGATACTCCAGTAGCCGGCAGCAGCGTTATGCACTGAGTTGTGGAAGCGGGTAGGAGAGATTTCGCGGTCATCAGATGCCAGCATTTCACAGATACTATGGCAGTTCAGTCCATCACCATTCGAAAATGAAAATACGCTGGGCAGGTTTTTGTCAGCTGAAGCGGCGTGGGATAGCGCTTCCAGCGAGGTCGCCAAAGTGAGTTTTACAATATCGCTGGCGCGCCTGCGCTCTGCCGCTGGCAGTAGTTCCGGCACAGGAATAACTGTTTTCGCGGATTGGTAGGGCTGCAAACCGGCCAGTATCTGGCTTCCGGTTGACCAGTCATTTAATCCGGGGGCGAGCAAGCCTATGCCTTCGATATATACCGTTAATCTGGATGTCATGGTTTGTCACCCGTTTCTACGTCTGCTACTACAGCGCTTGCCAGCCCGAAAATCAGGCTGCAGTTAGTGCCACCAAAGCCGAACGAATTGCTCATCACGCGCTGCAAGGCCTGCGGACGGTTTTGCAACTGGTAATTGAGCGAAAGCTCAGCATCTGTGGTTTGCGTATTGAGGCCGCCGGGGATAAAACCGTGCTGCAAGGCAAGGGCACAGATCACTGCTTCCACTCCTCCGGCAGCACCTAATGTGTGCCCGGTAGCACCTTTGCTGGAACTGCATGGCACATCCTTATTCTCGCTGCTGAATACTGCGCTGACAGCCCTGGCCTCTGCCGCATCATTACTTGGTGTCGCCGTGCCATGCAGGTTGATGTAATCGATGTCAGACGGTTTCAAGCCGGCGCTTTGCAAGGCTTGCTGCATCGCCATATTTGCGCCTAGTCCTTCCGGATGCGGCGAGGACATATGGTAGGCATCGCTGGATTCGCCTATGCCGAGTAAAACGATATTCTTTTGTGTGGCATTTGAAGCCAGGCTGGATGTGGATGTTTCAGGTACACGTTCCAGCAACGCAAAAGCGGCTGCTTCGCCAATCGAAATGCCATCCCTGTCCTTGTCATAAGGCCGGCAGGCCTGGCTGGAGAGCAGGTTCAAAGAATTGAATCCATAAAGTGTAGTGAGACATAGTGTATCCACGCCGCCAACAATCGCCGCGTCTATCAGGCCTGCCTCTATCATGCGGCGTGCGACGCTGAATACCTTGGCACTGGAAGAGCAGGCAGAGGACACCACAGCCGCTGGCCCGGTGAGCTGGAAGTAGTGCCGGGTAAAATTGGCAACCGAATAGGTATTCTGGGTTTTGCCGTAATCCAGGCCATCAGGCAGGGCGCCTGTATCCTGATCGCGGTTGCGGAAGGCGATCTCCGTTTCCAGTATGCCAGAAGTGCTGGTGCCTAAAAAAACACCGATACGCTCAGCGCCATACTGGCGGATAGCTGCTTTGACACCTTGGTCAAAGCCATCCTGTTCCAGGCCTAATTTTGCCAGGCGGTTGTTGCGGCAATCAAATGCCTGCATGTCCTCAGACATGGTCACGTCATCCACGCCTTCAACTTCACCGATGAATGTTGGCAGGGTGACAGTTTCGAAATCGCAAGGTTTCAATGCCTGCCTTTGTTGTAACAAAGCATCCAGTGTTTGTTGCAAGCCTTTGCCTATGCAGCTGGTCACGGTGAAATATGAAAGTAATAATGGTTTCAAAAAATCTCGGCTTTCATTACAAGGTTGTTCGTAAGTTTATGTTTATTCAATCACACCGGGCCTGAGTCCAGTATAGCTGAGTCCCTGATGGCTGACACACAGCGATTGCAAGCTTTGAGCAGGCATATCAAGTGGCGGCCTGTGCCAGGGTGACAAAGTGCAGCCCTTTCGTTTTAGCGGCTTCCAGCAAAGCGGGCAGGGTAGCGACTATAATTGGTTCATTCGCCACCGTTCTGGCAGCATTGCCATCATGCAGTAGAACAATAGCTCCCGGGCGTAAGCCATTGATGAGTCTGGCTTTTACCTTATCTGCATCTCTTACCCTGGTATCAAATGCCCGCACCGACCAACTCGCCAGCTGCAAGCCGAATCGTTTAAGGACGGGATCCAGAAACGGGTTGCGCAAACCGGCTGGTGCGCGGAAAAACCGGGGACGTATGCCGGTGATCTCTTGCACTGTTTCTTGAGCCGCCAGTACCTCATTTGCCATCCTGGTATACCCAAACATGGAAAAGTAGACACTATGCTGCTGACTATGGTTTTCTATGGCATGTCCGCGTTTCACGATCTCGCGGCATAGCTCAGGGTGCTGCACGGCTTTGTTACCAATATAGAAAAACGTGGCTTTGACATTGTATTGGTCCAAGATATCCAGTACCGGCCGTGTCACGCCAGGCTCAGGTCCATCGTCTATCGTCAGGGCTATCTCGTTGCGCAGCTTTGCTGCTGGCGGTAGCTCGGTCCAGTTTGATCCTAGCCAGGTACTGCGCGGCCATAAACCCACCAGCGAAATCAGCAAATGGTTTGCGAAAAATACAGCAAGCACCCATGACCAGAGGCCAGGAGCGATCACAAGGAAAATCAGCAATGCCAGGTGCAGTAAAAATGAAGCTTTAACCAGCAATGGAGCCTGCCTGAGTTTTTCAAGTTTTGCTGAATAGGCCGAATAATCAGTCATGATTTTGCAACCTTAATTGCGTGCCGGGTTGTTTCCCACCGTGCCTGTTGTTGATCGAGGAAATTCGACCATAACTGCTGCCACACCGGCCAGGTATGGTCACCCGATACTTTATCCACCCGTGCGGTGGGGATCGCCTGTTCCATCAGCGCGATGCCATCGGCAAAGCGGTCTTCTGACCCGTAACCTAAATGAATCTCCACATTTTTCGCATGCTTTAGCCAGTACCAGTTACCACGCTCCAGATCGTCATTGGCGATGTCCACTGGCTGCCATGCATGCAAGCCGCCAGCGCTGGCAATTTCACCTGTGGTGATACGATTTCCTGGATAAGGCGCCATCAGGAATAGACCCTTCACTTGCCTTGGATAATAGTGTGCATAGGCCATTCCGATATAGCCGCCTATGGAAATACCGGCAAGCCAGATCGCCTGGTATTGCGACGCAACCGGTTGAATAACGTCACGGTGTAAGGCATACAGCGCTGTCTGGTCGGCAATCTGGTCAAAAGGTAATTCGACCAGCATCAGGTCGATATCCAGACTGCGGTCACGAACCGCTTGTACAAAACCCTGGGTGATAAAATCCTCTGGCAGGCAGGTGGCGCCTGGCAACAAAATCATCAGCGTGTTCGCTCTGTGCCCGTTGTGGGCTGAGTCGGCAAGGTAGCGCATCAGTCGCCTGCGATTCCTGCAAACACCGCGGAGAACACCAGTGCCAGTATCACGCCTGGGGCAACGGTCACGCCCATCGCCTGCAATACCGGTACGCTGGAGAAAGCCAGCAGCCCGAAGCCAAGCACGGTAGCCACATTGGCGAACACCAGTGAAGCATAAGTCTGTGGAGAGATAGACTGCCTGGCGGATGTTGCACCCGGATTAAAAAATAGGGCGTAGTTGGAGCCAATCGCCACGATCAGCAGCAAGCCTATCAAATGCAGAATCATCAGTTGCTGGCCAAACAAAGCCAGGCCAGCCATGACGGTCAATACTGCCGCTATCAGTGGCACGATAATCGCCAATACCTGTTTAAGCGAACGCAGGGCGAGCAACAGCAGGCCCATAATCGCCAGCACCCCCGCGAGTGAAAGCCAGATAGCCTCCTGCATATAGCTGGAATAGAGATGGTCAGACTCTGTTTTCATATCGACGAATAACACGTTTTCTACTTGGGCATCATCTAGCGCTTTACGTATTTGTGCCGCATCAATATCGCGGCCACCTGGCGCAGTGAGCGGCACAAGCGAACTCCAGCGCTGACCTTGTTGTAATAGCATGGCATCTATGGCCATGGCCATTGAAGTGCCTTGCAAGTCACTACGCTGCAATAGAGGTTGGTTGCGGTCGGTTTGTATTTCTTGCAGGAAAGGCTCGAATATCCTGGCTTTGATCGGCAGGTCCTGTACGGCAACATTTAGCCTGGATTCGAGTTCGCCACGATCAGGCAAGCTGTTCAACCTGGCTTGCTGTTTGGCCTGGCTAGGCAGGTAATGGCTGGCACTGTCAAAACCGGCCAGCAGGTCTTTTTCAACCAGACCTTCTAAAGTCACCGCTAATTTTTCAGTATTGCGAAGTACTGTTTCCTGGCTGTCGCCTGACAGCACAATCACATAACGTACATCAGGCGCTCCCATACCGCCACGCAGCCTGGCGTCCAGCGCTATGTCAGCCGCACTGACCGGGCTTAAAGCTGATAGTTCAGTCGTCCAGAGCCTGTCATGGTGCTGGTAGACAATCAGGCTGGAAACGGCAACCAGCAGGATGGCGGGCCAGCGCAAGATACGCGTGGAGACTGCATACTGTGCCAGCCTGGCGCCGATATGACTGAAATCCCGGATATTAAAGTGGGCCGGTAGCAAGTGTGGCAGTACGTAGCGCGTCATCGCCGCCGCCGCAATCAGCCCGGCAACTGAATACAGGCCAAGCTGCGCCAAACCGGGGAAGCCGGACATCAGTAGCGAGGCAAAACCAAAGACCGAGGTAAGTACTCCCAGCCGTACCGTGGGCCACACCGTTTCCACCCATTTCCTGCGGTTCTGTTCTCTGTCACCGCCATGTTCGGTCTGCATAAACAGGTAGATCGAGTAATCTACCGCTTCGCCTATCAGTGCGGTGCCAAACCCCAGGGTAATGCCATGCACAACGCCAAACGCCAGGCTTACGGCAGAGATGCCGGCCAGGATGCCGGTCGCTACAGGTAAAAAACCAAGTAACAACGCCAGTTTTGAGCGGTAAACCGCCCATAATAACAACGCGATCAGTATTGAACTGACGATAAAAATGACCCTGACTTGGGTTTTGATGGTGTCGCGTGCGTTTACCGAAAATACGCCGGGCCCGGTCATTAACAATACTGGTTTTGCGCTGGTTGCAGCCGCTTTTAACGCCTGGTCGAATTCTGTCCTGATCGCCTGCATGGCCAGCTTCTGCGCATCTGTATCAGAACCGGCAGCACTGGTTTGCAGCAGCAATAATGCGGTATTGCCATCATGCGATGCCCAGGCACCTTCTACCATTTCCGGATGGCTGGTCCCGCTCATGGTATCCAGTAATTGCAGCATTTCCCCGGTGGGGTCATGCGGTAGCAACGACTTCATCAGCAAGCCAGCCGGAGAGGCGATCTGGTCTATGCTGTCGCTGATGGCGGCATGCAGGCCTTCACTGCTGAAACGCTCAGGCGTCACCGCCGGGCTTAACAGGTAGCGGTGGCTAAATAAATAAGAGCGGTCGCGCTCTGACGTGATGTCTTCGCCATTGTTGACGCTCACAAACGCAGGATTGTTGCGCAGCTTTTGGGCGATGCCTTTGGAGAGTCTGGCGCGGGTTTGCGCGTCGGCGCCCTCAATGCCGACCAGAATCAGCCGCGAAGCCAGGCCATCTTTCAGCTGGTCCATCAGCAACTGTTGTTCTGCGGTAGGATGGCTGGGCAGGAAAGCCGATAAATCCGCGGTAAAGTGGCTACGGCTGATGATCCCCAGGCTGAGCAATAGCATCGCTAGCCAGATGACGATTGCAGTACGGGCACGACCAGGGGAATAAGCGGATTTAGTCACGTGAGTATGAAGTTTTTAAGTATTATTGCGGCAAGGCCTGTGAGTCTGGCAAAGGGGTAATCGTCATCACTGAACTGTCGCCATCGGCTTGCTTGATTTCTATGGTTTGCACCAGGTGACTTGCGCCGCTGATGGTGATGCTGCTGACTACTTTTTTCATCTTGTCCTGGATGGGCAGTAGATTCAGTTTCCAGTCTTCTTGTGTACCGGAAAGACTCAGCTTATAAGACTTTTCCAGCGCTTTGCGGTCACCGGCCAGCGTGCCGCGTATGCTATCGATAAAAGCAGCGATTTCCGGGTAGCTTTGCAAAGACAATACGTGTTTTCTGCCGCGTTGCTCTACGGTCAATTTATCTTTTTCAAGCAGCATGCTTTCAGGCTTGGGCTTTAAAGTACGCTTTTCCAGCCGGTCAGGCGCGGAATAAAACAGTTCTCCGGATGACTCGACTGGTTTTTCCAGCACCGCGATGTTCTTTTTCTCGATAAAGCTGGCATGGCCGCTTGGCGTATTTGCCAGGGCCTGCATCAACTGGTCGAGTTCCCAGCCGCTTTCCGCAAGGCTGGCAAAAGGCAGCATACATAACAGCAAGCTTATTGCTAAACAGCGTTTCCCCGTCACAAGCATGGAGATAGTCATTGTTTCCTTTCTGCCAGTGAGGCAGGAGTCGTTTGCCAGTAATCGAAAAAGTTAAACCAGTTATAAGGCGCCAAACGCGTGTATTGGTTCAACAGTTCGGTGTAACGGGCAATGGCGGCATTGACCGCCTGCTCGCGCTCGCCACGCGGGATGTCTGAAAAGTCTGCCAGGGTTTCAAAAACGACCTCGTAGCGGTTGCCACCCATATAAAGGCCCGCCATAAACACTACCGGGCGACGTAACAGGGCAGCCATGCGGAACGGCCCGCTGGGGATAGCCGCAACATCGCCGAGTAACTCTACCTCCGCCATCGGTTCATTACCCAGCGTGCGGTCAGACAGCATACCGACCAGCATGCCTTCATCGAGGTGCTGCTTGAATTGCAGCATGGAATCGAGATGGCCTAAAGGAATAACCCCCATCGAAGCTTCCGGGTTGATGGCGGCCAGCATGGCATTGATTTTCTGCGCATTGTCTTCGTGCATCACCATCGCCACTTTCAAGCCCGGCAGTTGCCGGCCAATCGCGCGCATGACTTCAAAACTGCCCAGGTGAGCACCCATCAGCAGCACGCCCTGGTTGGCTTCAATCAGTGGATTGATCACGTCCTTGCCTTGAATATCAATATCGAACAAATCGTAATTGCGATTGATCAGGTAGATGCGGTCATGGATAGTAGAAGCAAAGCTGAAAAAGTGTCTGTATAGATCCCGCCAGGTTGCTGGCCGCCCCAATGCGCGTGGCAAATAATCCAGGGAGGCTTTACGGCTGGCCGGTGAGAACAAGACAAAATAAAAGGCAATGATATGTAGTGCCGAGCGGGAAACCGTGCGGCCCAGGCGCAGCGATAGCCAGCTCATGACACGCAGCATCAGCATATTGCTGCGCTCCTTGCGCTGTAGCCATGGCGCAGATTTCTGGTAACCGCTTTTATTGTGATCAGTCATGGATTAAGCCTTGAGCCTGGCGCTGAGGCTGCCGATGACGATTTGGCGATGTGTCTCATCACCTGGGCACAAGACCTCGAACTTGATACTGCCATTCGCCATCTGTTCATATACCATGATTGCCGACTCACCTGGTGTCAATGGACTCAGGAACTTAACCGAACTTATCTGCCAGTCGGTCACGGTCAGGCGCAGATCGCTGCCCAGTACCTGCAATACTTCATCCAGCAGCACTACCCCTGGCACGATAGGTGTACCGGGGAAATGGCCAGCGAAAGCAGGGTGGTCAGACGGGATATTGAGTACTCTATTTTTTTTCATATGCTTAATATTCGGTGACCCTGGTATTACCGCGCGCAAGTTCACTGATCAGCTGTTGTAATGCCTGGCGCGGCAGCTTGCCGGTGCTGTTGCGCGGCAGTGATTCGGCAAATAATAACGGCCTCGGTAAGAACACCGGGTCTATGCGTTTGCGCAATTCGCCTAAAATGCGTGCAGCGGTCAGGGAGGGTGCCACCACACAGGCAATCAGGCGCGTCACATGGTCATGCGAAAGCTCGTCCGGCATAAAGAAAGCGCCGTCAACCACGCCTTTAATACTGGTCAGATGGTGGTTAAGGCTAGCTAAGGAATTACGTTTCCCGGCAATATTGATGATGTCCTGCATACGTCCCTGCAACAGGAATCTGTCATCAGCCGTGGGTATGATCACATCATTCAGCGGCGCGGAGATTTCTACATGACCGCCTTCAGCCCACAACCTGTCATCCACACTTTTCAAATGCACATTCGGCAGCAACTGCCATTCATCTGTTTGCGTAGTGCGTCTGGTCGCGATCTGGCCGGTTTCTGTGCTGCCATAAATCTCCATCAATGGTGCTTGCAGCGCGGCCTCCGCTTTGTGAGCAAGCCCTTCTGATAATGGCGCAGTCGCCGATAACACCAGCGAGATGGCTGGTAATGGCTGCTCTGCATCCAGCAGCAAACGCAAATGCAGCGGGGTTGACACCAGTATCTGTTCGCCGTGGGTTTGCGTCAGTGCCTCTATGATATCTTCCGGGTAAAAAGTCTGGCTGCCGTGCAAGGCATTGCCGCTTTGCAGGGTCAGCAACACCGTAGATTCGAAGCCGTACATATGCTGCGGCGGTATTGTCCCTATCAGGGTATAAGCAATATCAGGCTTCAAACCCAGACGCTCAGCCTGCGCCTGTACATTTTTAACCAGTGAACCCCAGCGCTTGACATGCGGTAGCGGCGTGCCGGTAGAGCCAGATGTGAATACGATAGAGGCGACTTGCTGCGCGTCAATGAAAGGAATTTTCGTATCAGTTGCTGGCAATGCTAGGCTTGCCGGATAGCGCAATTTAGGCAATGCGATGTCGCAATCCGGATTGTCATGCAGGCAGAACACATCCGCTGCAAACGCTTGCAATTGCTGCACCATCTCTACCGTATGCGTTGGCGGCAACAAGCTAATCTTGTTACTGACCAATGCCGCTGCAAAGCCTACCGCGAAGTGGTAACGGTCACGGCATACGTTCAGTATATGCTGGCTTGCAGGCAGCATATTTGCCAGAGCAGCGACATCAGCGAGGAACTGGCTGACCGAGATTGCGCTGTGATTGCGCCAGGCGATCGGCTGATCAAGGCTGGAATGGCTGACTAAGGGTAATTTATGCATGGGATTAAGTTAACGTCGTCACGCCTGCCTGGAATCCATATAGGCGCGTACTGCATCCAGCACATTTCCAGTTGGCAAGTCAGTGAGCACACTACGGCGTATCAGATATTCTGCAATAAACATCAGTGCCACCAAAGGCAACGTCAGGAAGTTTACAAAAAAGGACCAGGTAGTGAGCGGGGCAAGCAAAAAAAGCACAGTGGAGATCACTATCATCAAGCCGAAGAAAATAACCCAGGCAATCGTTACGTGATAGGTATAGCGTTCGTGCTCGGCTGGCAGTGGTCCACCATTCATGATCTCGGCAAAACCTACACATAAAGGTTTGCGACCGGCCAGCAACGTTCTGGCAAATGTGATCAGCAACATCAGCATCAGCCCTATATCCTGCAACCAGAATATCAAACTGGTATGCTGTTTGATCAGCGGTAAGGCCCACCAGCTCGCGATTAAAACAAGCAATATGAAGCTGACGCTCAACAATCTGGAGTCCAGGTTTATTGAAAACACAAATGCTATTAATAGCAGCGGTGTTAAAGCCAGCAC
>DATHWT010000041.1:0-3916 GCA_035460345.1 Methylophilus sp.
TGTGAGCGGGCAAAGTCTTCCGCGGTAAATTCACGCAGCTCCAACACACATAAAGCCAGCGCATCGCCCAAGGCCAGGGCAGCTGTGGTGCTTGCGGTGGGGGCCAGGCCTAGCGGGCAGGCTTCATGGCTGACGGCTGCACTCAAATGCACTTCAGACTCGCGCGATAAGGTTGAATTTTCTGTACCGGTGATGCTTAAAATGCGTGCACCCAAACGGCGGATCGCAGGCAGAATATTAATGATTTCATCACTCTCACCCGAGTTGGAAAGTGCAATGACCACATCTTCAGCGGTAATCATGCCCAGGTCACCATGGCTGGCTTCAGCCGCATGCATAAAAAATGCCGGGGTGCCGGTGCTGGCAAATGTAGCCGCGATTTTGCCGCCGATATGGCCGGATTTCCCCATGCCTGTGACTACTACGCGGCCACGGCAATCCAGAATCATGTGCACCGCTGCTTCGAATGCAGCGCCCAGGCGTCCTGCCAGCTGGCGGATCTCATCTGCCTCGTGCAATAACACATTACGCGCTTTTTCCAAGATGTCAGAACTTTCAGCGAGTTTGACACCTGATTTTGCTATACTCATGGTCGCTAAGTATAGCAAGTGACCGCCCCGGCAAGAAAGCAAAACACCGCTTTTTTACTGATTTTTTAATATCAGGCACATTTTTTGCATTAAACAAAGATTTGTGGCAGCATATTTAACCTGACACAATCCTGTTTCATAATAAATCATTGACCACTAACGGCGTATTCGCTGACTGTATAGCAGTGTGGTCTGAATTAATTGTTTTAGAACTTTTGCATGTTTGACTCCCTAATCCATTTACTTTTATTGCTTACCAGTTCGGTATTCGCCGTCGGCTTGTTCCGCATATTGGGATTGCCCGCGATACTGGCTTACTTCGCCATCGGCATTGTCCTCGGCCCACATGCACTGGGGCTGATTCAGGATGAAGAAACCGGTCGCCAGGTGGCAGAGTTCGGCATTGTGTTCCTGATGTTTAGCATAGGCCTGGAATTCAGCCTGCCCAAACTATATGCCATGCGTAAAACCCTGTTCGGCCTGGGTGGCGGGCAGGTTATTCTGACGCTGCTGGTTAGCCTTTTACTGGGTAAGATGGCTGGTTTAAGCCTGACCACCGCCTTTATTATCGGCGCAGCGCTGACAATGTCCTCTACCGCCATCGTTTCAAAAATATTGATGGAAAGGGTAGACCTCAACTCCCGGCATGGCCGCCTGAGTATCGGGGTATTGTTGTTTCAGGATCTAGCGGTGATTCCCATTCTGGTCCTGATCCAAACACTGGGCGCACACAGTAATAACTGGCTGGATGTGCTGGGCCTGACCCTGCTGAAATCTTCAGTGCTGTTATTCCTGTTATTTAAATTCGGTAAAAACATCCTCAATTTCTGGTTTGAGCTGGTCGCCAAGCAACGCTCGCGCGAGCTGTTTGTATTAAACGTGCTGATGGTGACTTTGCTGATGTCTGCGGCCACCAACTTTGCCGGTTTGTCCTTTGCGCTGGGTGCGTTTGTCGCCGGGATGCTGATTTCAGAAACCAAATTCCGCTACCAGGTGGAGTCAGATATTGCGCCTTTCCGAGATATTTTACTTGGCCTGTTCTTTATCAGTGTCGGCATGCTGCTGGATGTCAGGGTTATCCTTGAACATGCCGGTTTGATTGTTTTACTACTTGCGCTGTACCTGATGTTCAAAATAGCGCTGATTGCCTTCCTGACCAAATTCTACGGCTTTGAAATGGGCGTCGGCGTGCGTACCGGCATTATTCTGGGGCAGGCAGGTGAATTCACTTTCGTGATTCTGGCCCTCGGTTTACAAACGCACTTGATTGATGGTGACGCCTTGCAACTGGTCTTGTCAGTCGCCATACTTTCCATGCTGGTCGCCCCGTTTATTATTCAATATAACGGCCGTATCGCGCGTTATCTGGTGAAAAGCTATACCCGCAACAGCATCAAAGGCGTTGATACTATTCAGGAGCACAGCCAGGAATTAAGTGGTCACGTCATTATTTGTGGCTATGGCCGCAGTGGCCAGTACCTAGGCCGTTTTCTGCGCGAAGAAAATATTCCTTATGTAGCACTAGATATGGATGCAAGCCGTGTGCAGGAAGCCGCCTCGGCCGGTGAAAATGTAATTTACGGTGATGCCAGCAGGCGTTCAGTGATGGAAGCGGCTGGCTTGGCCCGTGCCAAGGCCGTCATCATCAGCTATGCCGAAACGCGTGCCTCCATGAAAGTATTGGATGTTGTTAAAGAGCGTCATCCTAACCTCCCGGTGATCGTGCGTACCCATGATGACAGTGAGATGGATGAACTGCGCGCTGCCGGTGCGCACGAAGTTGTACCGGAGATTCTCGAAGGGAGCCTGATGCTGGCCTCACACGCACTGGTGACCTTGGGTGTGCCGTTGAATCGCGTGGTCAAGCGTATCCGCCTTTTCCGTGAAGAACGCTACAAAATGTTCAAGGGTTATTTCCGCGGTGTCAGTGATGCAGATGCTTCAACTGCTTCCCTGCCGCAGCTACATTCGGTGGAAATGTATAAAAACTTTTACGCGCACGGCTTGCGACTGGATCATATTCCGTTTGAAGATTTTGCCGTTGAAGTCAAACAGTTGCGCAGGCCCAATATGCCAGAACCGATTGTCCCGCGCGGCGATATAGTTTTGAACGAAGGCGACGTGCTGGTCCTGCTAGGCAGCAATGCCGCCCTGATCGCCATGGAAGTCTATCTGATTTCCGGCCGCAAACCTTAATCCATCCGTCCCTGATTTCAAACAGGCCGCTAACAGTGTACAGTTGGCAGCTTGTTTAAATTCAGTCGCCTGTTTAACTCACTGGCTTAACACACGCGTTTTTTCCTGAAAAATTCTTTATGGCAAACACTTCGGTCTTAGTCGTAGGCGGCGGCATCGTCGGCTGTTTAACCGCTATGCAACTGCGCAAGCAAGGGCATGAAGTCACGGTTGTCGAGCGTAATATCATCGCTGCACAAACATCGGGTGAATCTTCCTGGGCCGGGGCAGGCATCGCGTTTCCACTGTTGCCATGGTTTTACCAGGATGTGGTCAACGAATTAGCGCTGGCCGGTGCCAGGGCTTATCCCGCAGTCAGCGCCGAGTTGTTTGCAGAAACCGGCATTGATCCTGAATGTATCCAGAGCGGCATGCTGATCCTGCCGCCATTCGAGCGCGAAAAGGCATTGACCTGGTGCGGCAAATTTGGCCTGGCAGTGGAGACGTTAGGCGGAAATCTGCTAATCCCCGAAGTGGTACAAATCCGTAATCCACGCTTGTTGCAATCCCTTAAAGCCTGGTTGATCAAACATGGTGTCACGTTGCGCGAGCAAACCAGATTAATGCCATTGCAAGAAGGCCAGTCGCCCATCCACAACTGGCAAACCACTGAAGGCGAAACCCTGCACGCGGATATCTACGTGGTCACTTCCGGCGCCTGGAGTTTCGAGTTGCTTAAACAGACTGCGCTCACGCTGGATATCAAACCCATGCGGGGGCAGATGTTGTTATACCAAATGCCGCCTGGGTTGTTGCCGCACATTTTTTACCGGGATGGTTTTTATATGCTGCAACGCGCTGATGGCCATTTGCTGGCAGGCAGTAGTCTGGAGGATGTGGGGTTTGATACGGGCGTGACCGAAAGCATGCGGCAGGAAATGCAGGCAAAGGCTGAAGCCATATTGCCAGCATTGCGAGGGCAGCCGATTATCAAACACTGGAGCGGGTTGCGGCCGGGGACGCCGCATAATATTCCTATGATAGGGCGGCATCCGCAGATTGAGAATTTGTATTTGAATACCGGGCATTTTAGGTATGGGGTGACGATGGCGCCGGAATGTGCGCGCAGGATTGTGGAGTTGATTGCCTGA
>DATHWT010000042.1:0-4246 GCA_035460345.1 Methylophilus sp.
TCCAAAGGCGCGGCGTGTGTTGATTCACATCAATAATACCAACCCGATTTTAAGGGAAGATTCAGCCGAGCGCGCCGAGCTCACCCGTCATGGCATAGAAGTGGCCTACGACGGTATGGATATTATTCTTTGAGGAGAGCCAAATGAATGCAGTGACTAATAATGAATTGCCCTGGATGCGTGAAGAGTTTGAAGACAAGCTCCGCGAAAAGGGTAAGGGCTACCACATCTATCATCCCTTCCATGTGATGATGTATGAAGGCAAGTTAAGCAAAGAGCAGCTGCAGTGCTGGGTAGCTAACCGCTTTTATTACCAGATCGGTATCCCGCAAAAAGACGCTGCAATACTTTCTAACTGCCCGGATAAGGAAATCCGCAAGGGTTGGATAGTGCGCATTACCGACCATGACGGCGATGACAACAATATTGGTGGCATTGAGGCATGGATACAGCTGGGACACGCAGTGGGTTTGAGCCGTGAAGATGTCACCTCATTAAGGCTGGTAAGCCCTGGTGTGCGCTTCGCGGTGGATGCTTATATCAACTTTGCACGTCAGCGCTCATGGCAAGAGTCGGTATGTTCTTCACTGACCGAACTGTTTGCGCCACATATCCACCAGCAACGTATCAGCTCCTGGCCCACCATGTACCCATGGATCAAGGAAGAAGGGCTGGTTTACTTCAAAAAACGCCTCACAGAAGCGCGCCGTGACGTGGAACAGGGCCTGGCCGTAACGCTGGATTACTTCAGCCAATCGCGCGCAATGCAGGAAAAAGCGCTGGATATCCTGCAATTCAAACTGGATGTGCTTTGGGTGATTGCCGATTCTATTATGCTTGCATGTACTGATATAAAGGTTGAAGACCGTGACTATCTCCGTCAACCACGCTGATATTTATAAGTTAGCCCGCCATTACCGCTTCCAGTGGGAAGAAGCGCAGCAATGCTATGTGCTGCTTTTCCCTGAAGGCATGATCAAGTTAAATGGCGGGGCAGGTGAGGTCATTAAGCGGGTGGACGGTAACAAAACGGTGAGTGATGTTGTCCAAGAATTAGAGGCAACATTTCCGGGCGTGCCCGACCTGCAAAGCGACATTCTTGCCATGTTTGAACTGGCTATTGAAAAGGCTTGGCTTGAGAAAACTAACTAGCAAAACCAACTAATTAGTAGTACATAAAATCAGCTAACAAGCTGATTAGCAGGAATTTGAGGAGTAGCAAAATGACACAGGCATCTTTAGGTGAGTCGGTGGTACAGAAAGTGGTGCAAGCCAGCCAGAATAATGGTGTGGCCGCATCCAAGACCCATACCCAGCCGTTGTGGTTGCTGGCCGAGGTTACATATCGCTGTCCGCTGCATTGTGCGTTTTGCTACAACCCGACCGATTACGACAAGCATACCAAGAATGAACTGACCACTGAGCAGTGGATTGATGCCTTACGGGATGCGCGCAAGCTGGGTGCATTGCAGCTCGGTATATCTGGCGGTGAGCCGCTATTACGTGACGATATTGAAGAGATCGTGGTCGAGGCACGCAAGCTTGGTTATTACAGTAACCTCATTACCTCCGGCGTTGGTCTGACCGAGAAGCGTATCAGCGCCTTCAAGGAAGGCGGTCTCGATCATATTCAGCTGTCCATGCATGACATCACCGAAGAAATTAACAATTTCATCACCAATACCAGGACTTTCGAGCTGAAAAAGAAAGTCGCCGCCATGATCAAGGATCACGGCTACCCCATGGTGCTGAATGTGGTGATACACCGTTACAACATTGGCCATATCAAAGAGATCCTGGAAATGGCTGAAGCACTGGGTGCGGATTACGTCGAGCTGGCGAATACCCAGTATTACGGTTGGTCGCTGATTAACCGTAGCCAGCTGATGCCGACCAAGGAACAGATAGACCACGCCGAAGCGGTGACTAACGAGTTCCGCGCAAAAGTCGGTAAGAAGATGCAGATTTTCTTTGTGGTGCCGGATTACTTCTCTGATCGCCCTAAAAAATGCATGAATGGCTGGGGTGAAGTGTTCATGATCGTGACAGCCAACGGCGATGTACTACCTTGTCACTCCGCGCGCGTATTGCCGGGCATGGAGTTCCCCAATGTGAAAGAGAATGGCCTAGAGTGGGCCTGGAAAGATTCGCCAGCATTCAATAAATACCGCGGTAAGGACTGGATGAAAGAGCCATGCCGTACCTGCCCGGAACAGGATAAAGATCTGGGTGGCTGTCGGTGCCAGGCCTTCCTGCTGACTGGCGATGCCGAAAGCGCTGACCCGGTATGCAGCTTGTCACCTAATCACCATATAGTGGTTCAAGCAATCGAAGACTCGAAAAATCCGCAATTGCAGGCGCAGCCGATTGTTTTTCGTAACGACAAAAATTCCAAGAAATTCGTCAATAACGAGTTGCCGGAACTGGTAAAAGAGTTTCACGCACTGCCTTAATGAACTAACTAAGTTGCGGTTGATAATCCTCAACCGTGTGTTGCAAGCTTTAATATGGTTAAATTGTGCGCTCCGTGTTGCTGCAAGACAGCGCGGAGCGTTTTTTTATTTGTCGATTAAGAATCTCGTCCATGCATAAATCCTCGCCTTTTGTCTTGTCATTGGTGCTCGCCAGTCTGGCGGCGTTGGCACCATTCGCCATAGACACCTATTTGCCTGCATTCCCCACATTGGAGATTGCTCTGCATGGCACAACCCTAGAGATGCAGCAAAGCCTGACTTTCTATTTGTTGCCTTACGCATTAATGACCTTATGGCATGGCGCGATTTCGGATTCGATAGGGCGCATCACCACCATCAAGTGGGGTCTGGGTGTTTTTGTGCTGGCTTCTGTAGGCTGCGCGTTTGCGCCGAATGTTGAAACTTTATGGTGCTTCCGTATCCTGCAAGGTCTTTCCGGAGGCGCTGGCAATGTAGTCGCACGTGCAATGGTGCGTGACCTGTTCGAAGGGCCACAGGCACAGCGCGTGATGGCAACCGTGCAGATGCTTTTCGGTATCGCCCCTGCAGTGGCGCCTATTATCGGCGGCCTGCTGCTTGGTATCCACTGGCAGGCAATATTTATCTTCCTCGCCTTCTACGCTGCACTTGCGCTGTGGGCTGCCATCAATTACCTGCCGGAAACCATGCCTGTAGAGAAACGTCAGCCACTCTCAGCCAAGCAGGTTTTCAAGGACTACCGCCTGATATTCAGTGACAAAGAATTTAACTACGTGGTGTTTGCCGTATCGGCAAATTTCGCGGGATTCTTCGTGTATGTGCTAGCCAGCCCGGTATTCCTGGTCAAACACCTGGGTTTAAACGAGCACCAGTTCGGCTGGATGTTCATCCCTACCGTATGCGGCATGGTGCTAGGCTCTTATCTGGCCAAGCTTGCTGCGGGGCGTTACTCCAAGCAAAAGGTAGTGCGTGTGGCCTATGTATGGATGACATTGATGGCGCTGCTCAATATTGCTATCTGTTTTGCCTTGTCAACTCAGCCTATCTATAACATTGCACCGATTGCCCTGTTCAATATTGGGATGGCGTTGGCAATGCCTGTATTGTCATTAGCTGCTTTGGATCGCCATCCAAAGATTCGCGGTACCGCTGCTTCAGGCCAGGCTTTTATCCAGATGCTGTTATCTACGGTCTCAGCCGGGCTGATTGTGCCACTGGTATGGCAGGCACCATCAGGGCTGGCGCTGGCGATGGGCGCTTATGTGCTGCTGGGGTGGCTGATTATTCGCAACAGCAAGTTATGGCGAGATCAATAACAGAAATATAAAAAAGGAGACCTGAGTCTCCTTTTTTATATGGTTTTTGCATTAGTTAATTGCTTATTCAACCAGCAAAGCACGTTTCCCGGTTTTACCCTTATTATCATCTGCATCTGGCAATGGGTCTTTTCTTGAGGTAATTGCAGGCCACAGTTCGGCCAGGCGTGCATTGAGTGCAATGAATTCCTGCTGGTCTGCTGGCACATCATCTTCGGCAAAAATTGCTTCGGCAGGGCACTCAGCTACGCACAAGGTACAGTCGATGCACTCGTCAGGATTAATGGCCAGGAAATTCGGCCCTTCTACAAAGCAATCAACCGGGCATACGTCTACGCAGTCGGTATATTTGCATTGAATACAGTTTTCAGTCACTACATAAGTCATTTCAATTCCTTTATTGCTTTGCGAACACTGTCTTTAGTCAAGTCGCTATTTTAATTGATTTTTGCCGGATTATAAAATCATGCCTGCGCC
>DATHWT010000043.1:0-4798 GCA_035460345.1 Methylophilus sp.
CAGGCTAATGATAGACGGCACTCCCCCGGAAAAAATTCGCGAAATATGTGCTATCGACATGTATTTCTATGAAATGCAGCAACGCAATGCAGCAAAGATATGGGATGCCGCTGGCGGCTATGCGCCCACCATCGGCATTCTGGGTGCAGTGCTTGGCCTGATCCATGTAATGGAAAACCTCTCAGACCCCAGCAGGCTGGGCGGCGGCATTGCTGTCGCTTTTGTTGCAACCATTTACGGCGTGGGTCTGGCTAACCTAGTGTTCCTACCTATCGCCGGCAAACTGAAGGGTTTGATACAGCAGGAGGTAATGCGCCGGGAAATGCTGCTGAATGCATGGGTTTCCATCGCCAGCGGTGATCATCCACGTATCGTTGAAGAGCGCCTAATCGCTTACTTAAGATAAGTTAAATGCTGAAATTAATCGAATCACCATGATTAGAAGAAAACCCCTAGATGATGAATTGGAGAATCCAGACCGCTGGCTGGTTTCCTACGCCGATTTCATCACGCTGCTATTTGCATTTTTCGTGGTGATGTACGCAATCTCCTCAGTCAATCAGGGCAAATACAGCCAGCTGACTTCCTCCATGGGCACTGCATTCAGCGGTGATGATGAGACGGATGGCCAGAAAAGCACCCTTAAAAAAGGACCAGGGGCTGAAGGCCAGATCAGGGGACAGCAAAAATCACTGATCAAGCCACTGCCGCTCTCACATCTCTACAATGAAAAACTGCGGCGTGAACGCGAATCCATTACCAATATGGGCATAAATTTATCCAACACGCTCGCCCCGCTCATCAACGAAGGCAAAGTGCGTGTAGTACAGAATAATCGCGGCATCCGCATCGACATTCATGACAGCCTGTTATTCGCACCCGGTTCAGCAGAGCTGGCGACGGATGCATCTGGCATACTCAACGAAATTGCGGCGGTGATTAAGGATAATCAGCGCATGATCCAGGTGGAAGGCCATACCGACAACGTCCCCATCCATAACGCTGCATTCTTTTCCAACTGGGAGCTTTCTGCCGTGCGCGCCAGCAGTGTAGTAAGGATGCTAGGCGATGATGGTATTGCGGAAAATCGGCTAAGCGCGCTCGGATTCGGATCTGCCCAACCTGCCAGTGAAAACGAAACACCTCTTGGGCGCGCCAAAAACCGTCGGGTAGCCATCATGATTCTTTATGACACACTCAGCCAGGAAGATTCGTCTCTCGAAATCCAGCCACAAAAAACTGCGCAATAATTAAAATAGGTTTACAGCGTAATTAGCCCACCTAACTTGCGCACTCTAATCCAGCAATCGTTTAAGCGACTTTCCTTTCCTGGTTCACCGGTTCAAAAGGGTTACTTAGCATCTTGAACAAGTAATTGATATCAATACCCTGAATCAACAGCTTGCCGCCATTGGCCTTAATGATCTGCTTGATGAGGACACCGCTGCTATCTGCAGCCAGCGGGGTAACGGTGATCTGCTTTTCGCTGAACTCAGCCACCGAATGTAATGCGCCAACCAGTAAGCCGATCTTGTGCTGGCCGTGCTCTACAACGACCACCTGACTGCTACTATCGCGGACGGAAGGGATGCCGCTCAGTAAATAGCCAAGGTCAAAAACCCAGGCATAGGTCTTGAGCTCGTTCTCGTGCTGTATAGCCAGCACTCCAACCCGCTCGGAGCGGCTACCCATGGATACAGGAGAAATATCAGCAGCGGCCAGCGCCTCCAAAACATGCTCAGCTTCGATTGCAAATAGCCCGCCATCAATAAAGAAGGTGGCGAATTCGATGCCGTCCGACTTGATCGTCGAGGATTCGATAATGGCAGCTGAAGTATTGCCGGATGAAGAGCGGCCACGAATTTCGCCGAATGAGTCGAAAACAACCGCAATCACATCTTCCTTGTAGCCATCGGTGACCTTGAACTCGCGATAGCCATGCGAGACACTGCAGCCCAGGATGGAGTAATGGCCGTCATGCAACACAATCCGCGAAGCGCTTTTGCCGTTAGCCAGTTCCAGCAGCTCAGGATCGATTTCCAGAATATCGCCTACCGGTCGGGTTGGATCCGTACTTGAAATAATCTTGCCCTGACGGTTCACATAAAAAGCATCGATAGAGTCTTTTTCGCCTATACCGCCGCGCAACATGGCCAGGAACTCAGGTGCAGAATCGAACACAATGCCGATACCACCCACCACCCTGTCGCTTTCGGGTGCCCTGATGGCAGCGTGATACACGTAAGTCGGGGCATGGTTGTAAAGCGGATCCGGCACAAACGGTGTCACATGGTATTGCTGCTCAGTCCGCAGAGACATCACTTCTACCAGCGTAGTTTCATCTATGTGCATGCCAATGATAGATCCGCCATTGTCATCCTCTGAATTGGTACTGGCGATTATTTTGCCAGTCTGGTCATAGACAAATATGCGGGTGTATACAGTATAAAGCTCGTTGATGTATTCCAAGATTTGCGTGAGTCGAGTAACGGTAGTGCTGTTGATGTCTCCAGAGGCTAAAGCAGCCCTTAATTCAGGAGTCACTGCCCACCAGCGACAATCATCCGAACGTTCGTACAAGTTACGATCCAGAAGGTCGACCAGCAAATGGGATACGAATTCTGAATCCTGCAACCTGGAAGCCAGCACGGTCTCGTATAGATCGTTAATCGACTGTGAGAACAACTCGTTACTGCGTGTGCCGGTTTCACTGATCTGGTCGAGGATAGTCTTAAGTTTTAGCAACTCACCACCCTGCCCGGCAGTCATAACCTGACCGTTCCACACTACGCGACGGATGGTTTCTGCAGCTGTCATGATCTCGAACAGCGGTGGGCAGAAAGACTGTGCATGTGACAGCAAGCCTTCTGCGATCTCAGGATCAAGTGCTTTCAATGCATTGGTGTCGCGGCCGGTAAAAGCGATTTCTACCGGGATCATCACCTGGCCCTGCCAACCGGGTGGCCCCATATAACCCTGGTAGCCTTCAGCGATAAATGTGCGGGCGAGGTATTCACGTCCGCCATACATCAGCAGATTGGGCGTTGCATCTCGATTAACGGGCACCGCAGTGCCTACGGGAATCCAGAGATGATCACTGGACTCAATGACATGATTTTCGCCATCCAGCAGCAGCATCACCGAACGGCCCGATGCATCACCATGCGATTTGAATATACCTGCCATTTCCTGGACAAAATTGAAACACAGGCATAGCACTCCGATGACTGCACCCGTGTCTGGGTGCACCATGCGTTTGGAATATATCAGCGCTTTCTGCTTGCTGGGTCGCAGGTCGCTATGGCGGTATGTCTCCACATAGTTATCGGATGCCAGCGTTTCCATAATCAGCGGATCCAGGCTACCTTCAATCGGGGTTTCCTCGTTGATCTGCACCAAAACGTTACCATGCACATCCAGCAAAATAATCTCGTCGTAGACGGTGTATTTACTGCGATATGCACGCAAACGGTAACGGATCGCCTCTTCATTGCCATTCAGGCCCGCAACAAATGCACAAAGCTCGCCATCGGTGGCCAGAAAGCCGACATCAGCAGTTCGCTCGTACAGGTTGCGTACCAGGATATCAATCACATACTGGGCCTTGGTGCCAACCTCATCCAGGACTGTTGATACTTTTTCCTGGACCAGGCTCAGTACCAGCTCGCTCTCCAGCCGGTTGAATCCAACCCGTGTAGCGGCCATGGTAGGCAGGATAGCCTTGGCCTCAACCGGGCAATTCATCTTGGCGGAAGATTCGATGATGCGCCACATTAGGTTAAGTTCATGTAGCGACTGCTCGCAGCGAATGACATCCCGCATGTAGGGGAGGAAATTATCGATCTGTAGGGAGGTTGCTTGGGTCATTATCAGGTCCAAAAAAATCGTTAAAACGTCAACAAACTGGCTATTCTTTCTTAACAAAGCAAAGAATGCGCCATCAAAAAAAATAAATACGTCCAACTTTGATTAATGATGGAATTACGTGAAAAACACCAAAAAAGTGCTTTGGGAAAACATGCGCCTCTTTAAGGTGCACTCAATGGAATTGGTTCTGGTATAAGGAGTTACAGCCTGATTCAATCTGCAATTCAACTTAAAATCTCAGGTTTACTGATAACGGCCATAAATGCGCATTCTTTAGGGTTAAACTGACGGGCACGAATACTGCTTAAAGGAATCAATTACTTGTGCCGTTAATACTCTATATGTCCCATCCATCACGCAGTACATGAACCTGCCATCCCCCAAAATTAAATCCGTTGAGAATATGGACGTGTTCATACATGACCGTATGCGCATGCTCGATAGCCTGCTGGATAATCTGCAGGGCATGGTCTACTGCTGCCTGTGTGACGAGCACTGGACCATGCTGTTTGTGAGCCAGGGCTGCAAAGCGCTTACCGGCTATGCCGCCGAAGACCTGCTCGCAAACAAGATGATTTCTTTTGAAGAAATGATATTGCCTGAGTATCGGGAGTTCTCCCGCAATGCTGTTGATACAGCTGCAACTGCAGGTACTAATTTTGAAGTGGAATACTGCATACGTCATGCCGATGGCCATGTGGTCTGGGTGCTAGAACGCGGCAATCTCATCTACGACGAACATGGCGAACCCAAGGCGCTTGAAGGGTTTATACAAAATATCACGGATCGCAAAACTGTCGAAGCTTCACTGCGTGAAACCGAGGTTCGCTATCGCTCGATTTTTGAAAATGCCATTGAAGGCATTTTCCAGACATCCCCTACCGGTCAGTACCTGGTCGTCAACCCTGCATTAGCGCGCATCTACGGCTAT
>DATHWT010000044.1:0-5603 GCA_035460345.1 Methylophilus sp.
ACGGCGGCAAAACCGGCAATCCCGAGTAAGCCGACCAGGCTGACGACTGCAATCTGGTTGTGCGCAAATAATGAAAACGAGGCCAGTATGGCAATGATGAATATCAAAGCACCAATCAGTGTTTTATCAAGATGAATATCGGCAAGCTTGGCACCCAGGATATTGCCGATCACCATGCCGACGCCGAATAACAGAAACACGGGTGAGATGGCTGCGGGTGAAAAAAGAGCTACATCGGTCAATATAGGGGCTAGGTAAGTGAGCACGGCGAACAGGCCGGTATCCGCGATGATAGTCAGCAATAAACTGGCAATCACCTGCGGTTGCAGCAAGGTGGTGATTTCAGATTTCACGTCCACCTTTTCGGCATGATGGTCTTTAGGCACCAGGTAATACAGCGCGGCGAGGGCGACCGGGCCTATCATGGTCACTGCCCAGAAGGTGGACCGCCATCCCAGCATCTGGCCTAGCCAGGTGCCTGCAGGTACGCCTATTACATTGGCTACCGTCAGGCCGGTGAACATCAATGCCAGCGCAAACGCACGTTTTTCCTTAGGCACTAGGTCGGTGGCGACGATAGCGCCTATGCCGAAAAATGTACCATGCGCAAATGACGTGACCACCCTGGCTACCATCAGCGTGGTGTAGTCAGGCGCGATGGCGCAAATCAGGTTGCCTATTGTAAATATGCCCATTAACCAGAGCAGGGAGTTCTTGCGCGAGAATTTCGCCATTAATATGGACATGATGGGCGCGCCCACAGCGACACCAAGTGCATAACCAGTGATCAGTAAACCTGCCATAGGAATGCTGACCTGCAAGTCCCGGCTGACTTCCGGCAACAAACCCATAATTACGAATTCTGTGGTGCCTATGCCAAACGCACCCGCCATCAGTGCATATAGCGCGAGTGGAATGCCTTGCGACGAAATTTCTTTTTTCATAATGCCTGCTTTAAAATGCTTAGATTATATTCTATAGTTCGAATATAATCGAACTATAGAATAATATCAAGCACTGTGATAAATTTTAAACATGCGGCAAATTAAACACCCTAGCCTTGAACAAGTGGAGCTGACTGACATCATGTATGCGCTATCGGACCCGACACGCCTGGAGATTGTCGGGCGGCTCGCAAATGCAGGCCGTAAGATGACCTGTGGCGAATTCGACCTCAATCGTCCGAAATCCAGCATGTCGCATCACTTCAAAATCCTCCGCGCAGCCGGGCTGGTGGAAACCTTGATTGAAGGCACCGAGCATCTGAATGCGCTCAGGGTAGAAGAGATAGAGCAGAAATTCCCGGGCGTGTTGCAATCAGTGTTGCGCTCGCTCAACCCGGCGAAATAAGTCTTTAGCGTCTATCCGCATCACACCATTCCGTTTGTTTTTAAACCTGTTAAGGGTGGCATAAGGACATGCCGCTTTGATGACACCGTGCTATTTGGATAAACACTGTATAGAGAAAAGTAATGGGCAATCTTAAAACCTATTTGATGGCAACCATGGCGGCAGTATTCTGGGGCGCCAATTTTAACCTAGCCAGGCCGGTACTCGCGGAAATGAGTCCTTATATCGCCGGAGCCACCCGCTATCTGCTGGCGGCTGCCGTCATGGTATTGATCGCGCAGTTCCGAAAAGAACCCTTTTCATTACGGCACTGGCAAGCTTACCTGACCCTGGGTGTGGTCGGCGTGTTCGGCTTCAACCTGTTTTTCTTTCTTGGCATGGAAACATCTTCTGCCATCAATGGCGCGTTGATCATGGCGTTAAATCCGTTGCTCACGGCAGTGCTTGGCTATTTGATTCTTGGCGACAGACCCACCAATCGGCAATTGATCGCCTTCCCGGTGGGAATCGCTGGTGTCGTCATCGTGGTATTGGGAGCGGGCGCACAGCTGACTGTTTCCACTGGGGATATCTACATTTTGATTGCCACGCTGAATTGGGCACTCTACAACGTGCTGGTGAAAAAGATGATGCCTAAGAACGTAAGCGGCATCACCAACACGGCCGGCATCATGACCGTGGGCGCCGTGGCCTTGACCCTTGCTGCTTTATGGCATGGCGATCATTTCGTGCAACCGAGTATTCATGGTGGTGCTGCCTTGTTGACCATGTCGCTGGGCGGCGGTGTATTGGCCTATCTGTTCTGGAATGCAAGCATCTCGCACCTGGGGCCATCCAAAGCTGCGATCTTCATGAACCTGGTGCCGGTCACTACCATGGTGATTGCGGCGTTCGAGCATATGCCACCCACACATGCGCAGTTGTTTGGCGCACTGCTGGTGATTAGTGCAGTCACGTTCAGTTCATTCTCACTGACTAAAGCCAGTTAGCAGAATTGGATGAGCAGGCTTTAGTAAACATCACGAACGTAGCGCTTTTCCTGCGCCATATTTGATACATAGTCAGCCGCCGTTTCCGCACTCACATTGCCATAAGTCTGAACAATGGTTTTTAACGCCGCATCCACATCCTTGGCCATACGGCTGGCATCGCCGCACACACAGAAGTGCGCACCTTGTTGCAGCCATTGCCAGAGTTCTGCACCTTGCGCCAGCATGCGGTGTTGTACATAGATCTTTTCAGACTGATCGCGTGAGAAGGCGGTGTCCAGCCTGTTTAACACACCAGACTGTTGCAGCGCTTCCAGTTGTTCATGGTAATAAAAATCTGTCGCGGCATGCTGTTCGCCAAAGAATAGCCAGTTGTTACCGTTAGCACCTGTCGCTTGCCGTTCCTGTAAGAAAGCGATGAAAGGCGCGATGCCTGTGCCAGGGCCGACCATGATCAGCGGTGCATCAGGATTTTTTGGCGGACGGAAGTGCGCGGAACGTTGCAGGAAGATCGACACATCCATCTCTTGCGCGCGATCAGCCAAGAAAGTTGAGCAGACGCCACCACGATTTAGATGATCTCCATAACGTACGGTCGACACGGTTAAATGCACTTGGTCGGGATAAACTTTAGGACTGGATGAAATTGAGTACAAGCGTGGTTGCAGGCGCTTTAACACGGTCAGCCAATCGTTTGCTTCCACCTTGAAAGGGAATGCCTGTAACAGGTCAATCAGCTGTTTGCCACATAACCAGTCTTTCAGTCGCGTTTCATCTTCCATCAATACGGCGAGTGCCGGGCTCGCGCTGCGCTTCTGCACAAATTTCAATATATCAGGCGTGATGCGTGCGATTTCATAGTGATGCAACAGGGCATCACCGAGTGCCAGCTGGCCGTGATCTTTTACGTCGACCATGCTGGAGGCGGAGAGGTTTAGCGCACGCAGCAGGTCGCCCACCAGCTCCGGGCAGTTGCTTGGCCACACGCCCAGGGCATCGCCCGCTTCATACTGGAAACCACTGTCAGTTAAATCAAAGCCAAACTGGCGTATCTCTTTGTCTGAACCTGCGGCGTTCAGTCGCTGGTTGATGATCAGCTTGGTACGCAGCGGCTTCTGGCGGGTGTAAGCAGGGGCCGTGGTCGTACTTTCCAAGTCCATGACGGATTCATCTACCTCATTAGCCATTGCCACTACGGGTGGGCTGATGGTGGCAGAAATAGTCGCCAATGCAGCAATCGTTTTATCCAGCCAGGCATTGGCCGGTTCTTCAAAATCCGGTTCGCAGTCAACGCGGTCAAGCAGGCGTTGTGCGCCCAGCGCTTCCAGCCGTGCATCCAGTTTGCGGCCAAAACCGCAGAACTGGTCATAGCTGGAGTCACCGAAAGCCAGCACGGCAAAACGGGTATTTGCCAGTGAGGGCGCATCATCTGCCTGCAGGCCACTCCAGAACCTGCTGGCGTTGTCTGGCGGGTCGCCGTCACCAAAGGTACTGGTCAGCAGCAATACTTGGATGTGTTTAGCCAGGTCGGCGATATTGATGTTATCCATCGCCAACACTGACGCAGACAGGCCGCTTGCTTTAATGCGCTCGGCACATTTTTCGGCAAAACCCTCGGCATTGCCGGTTTGTGATGCCCAAAGAATCGCCACGGTAGCGGCAGCCGTTGCCGGGTTCGCGGAAAAATCAGGCAAGCCGCTGGGAAACTGGTCGCCATGCGGTAACCAGCTGCGCGCAAATAATCCGGCCAGCATGCCATTGACCAGCAAATGCTTGGCCGGGGCCAGGGGCGCGCTTTCCGGCAGCATGGGCACGCCACCCATTTTGCGTGACTCTTCGCTGCGCAAGCCACTGATAAAGCCTTGCAGATAGAGTTGTTCCTGCGCTTCGAGGACGATCTCAGGCGCGCTATCCAGGCCAAGTAACCTGGCCAAAGCATCGATATCTTTCATGTCGAGTTCCTTGTTGTTCTTGCCCGCCCCACCGGTTGCTATCAGGGCTAGCTCTTCTTGGTCCTTGCGAATCGGGGCAGGCGCGCTGGCAACACGTGTCATGGTCACGGCGCAAAACTTTAATTCTGGTTGCTGCGAGATGGGGTCAATCGCATCGCTGGTGACTGCATTAATGGCCAGGTTCTCGCCGAACACATCATTCCAGTGAAAGGGAGCAAAACAATTACCGGCGCGTACGCGGTCAGTCACGATGGCCGGTAACACCGCGCGGCCACGGCGAGAGCTGATTTCAACCTGGTCTTTGTCCTGTATGCCTAATGCGATCGCATCCTCAGGGTGCAGTTCGATAAATGGTCCCGGATTCAGTTTATTCAACGTGGGAATCTTGCCGGTTTTGGTCATGGTGTGCCATTGGTGTTGCAGCCGACCAGTATTGAGCACGAAAGGATAGTCGTGGTCGGGCAGCTCGACCGGGTCCATATGCGGGCGGGCAAAAAATACCGCTTTGCCGCTGGCAGTGGCAAACGCGATGCGTGGCTGGCTGCCGTCTTCACGTACTTTTAGCACCTGGTTGATGCCATCGTTGAGATAGCGAATCGGATTTCTGTCATTCTGGCTATCTGGGGCATACGGCCATTGCAGCGATGTTTCGCGTAACTTGTCATGGCTGACGCCGCGTATGTCATAGCCGGTTTTCAGGTTGGAGGCGCGGGTGATTTCAGCAAACACTTCGGCGGCTGATTCGTAACTGAATCCGTCACTAAAGCCCATCTCGCAAGCGACTCTGGCAATGATTTCCCAGTCTGCCATCCCTTCGCCGGGTGGGTTCACCGCCTGTTGCATCAGCGCCATATTGCGTTCGGAGTTGATCATCACGCCTTCGGCTTCGGCCCACAAGGCACCTGGCAGCAGGATATCGGCATAGCGGTTGGTTTCTGTATCCAGGAAAGCATCCTGGGCGATCACCAGTTCGGCTTTCTCCAGGCCCGCAATTGCATTTTTGCGGTTGGCCATGCTGGCGACCGGGTTGGTACAGATGATCCAGCAGGCCTTGATTTTGCCAGCGATCATCTGCTCGAACATGGCGACTGTGCCGCCACCCAGGCGGGTATGCAGGGTACCTTCCGGCACTTGCCATAATTGCTCAATAAACTGGCGGTCCTGTTCGACTAGCACAGAACGCTGGCCTGGTAGGCCCGGACCCATATAGCCCATTTCCCGGCCACCCATGGCATTCGGCTGCCCCGTCAATGAGAACGGGCCGCTGCCAGTTCGGCAGATCGCGCCTGTCGCCAGGTGCAGGTTACAAATC
>DATHWT010000045.1:0-3854 GCA_035460345.1 Methylophilus sp.
CATCTTGAACAATCTATTGAAGAATATCGCGATTTGGGTAGCTATCGCCTTGTTGTTGATGACGGTATTTAATCAATTCAACGGCACCAGCAAAAATAGCGGTCAGGTGGTTTACTCACAATTTATGCAAGAGGTCAGGGACGGCCGCGTGGCAAAAGTCCAGATTGATGGGCGTAATCTGCATGTGACAACCAATGAAGGCAAAAACTACGATACCTTTACGCCATCAGACCCATGGTTGGTTTCTGACCTATTGAAAAATAACGTGATTGTGGATGCCAAGCCTGAAGAGCGCGAATCCATGCTCATGAGCATTTTTGTCTCCTGGTTCCCAATGATTTTACTGATCGGTGTCTGGATTTTCTTCATGCGCCAGATGCAGGGCGGTGGCAAGGGCGGTGGCCCATTCTCGTTTGGCAAGAGTAAGGCGCGCCAGCTGGACGAATCCAATAACAGCACTACATTTGCTGATGTGGCCGGTTGCGACGAAGCGAAAGAAGAAGTCGCTGAACTGGTTGAATTCCTGAAAGACCCAAGCAAATTCCAGAAACTGGGCGGCCGTATTCCGCGCGGCGTATTAATGGTAGGCCCTCCAGGTACGGGTAAAACATTGCTGGCTCGTGCGATTGCCGGTGAAGCAAAAGTGCCGTTCTTCAGCATTTCCGGTTCTGACTTTGTCGAAATGTTTGTCGGTGTCGGTGCTGCACGTGTGCGTGACATGTTTGAGAATGCAAAGAAAAATGCGCCTTGTATCATCTTTATTGATGAGATCGATGCGGTAGGTCGTCACCGTGGTGCCGGTACGGGCGGCGGTAACGATGAGCGCGAACAGACCTTGAACCAGATGCTGGTCGAGATGGATGGTTTTGAAGCTAATTCTGGTGTAATCGTGATCGCGGCTACTAACCGCGCCGATGTTCTGGATAAAGCATTATTGCGTCCTGGACGTTTTGACCGCCAAGTGATGGTTGGCTTGCCTGATATCAAAGGCCGTGAGCAGATCCTGAATGTGCATATGCGTAAAGTGCCAATTGATCCGGACGTGAAAGCCGACATCCTGGCGCGTGGTACGCCTGGGTTTAGCGGTGCGGATCTGGCTAACCTGGTGAATGAAGCAGCATTGTTTGCAGCGCGCCGCAACAAGCGCACTGTAGACATGCAGGACTTTGAAGATGCCAAAGACAAGATCTTCATGGGCCCTGAGCGTAAATCCATGGTTATGCGTGAAGAAGAGCGCTTGAACACGGCTTACCATGAATCAGGCCATGCAGTGGTTGCCAAGTTGTTGCCAACAGCTGATCCGGTGCACAAAGTAACCATTATGCCGCGTGGCTGGGCATTGGGTTTGACCTGGCAGTTGCCTGAGCATGACCGTATCAGTAACTACAAAGACAAAATGTTGCATGATATTTCGATTTTGTTTGGTGGCCGTATTGCTGAAGAAATTTTCATGCACCAGATGTCTACCGGTGCTTCAAATGACTTTGAGCGTGCAACCAAACTGGCACGTGACATGGTGACCAAATACGGTATGTCAGATAGCCTGGGTACCATGGTCTATGCTGGTAGCGAGCAGGATTCATGGATGGGCAGCATGTCTTCCCGCACCGTGTCTGAAGCTACCCAGCAAAAGGTTGATGCTGAAATCCGCCGTATTCTGGACGAGCAATATGCGCTTGCGCGTAAATTGCTGGAAGAGAATCGCGATAAAGTGGAAGCCATGACCAAAGCATTGATGGAAATGGAAACCATAGATGCGGACCAGATCAACGACATCATGGCAGGTTTGCCGGTGCGTCCATCCAAGCCAAAAAATGGCCCGACTGTTACTACAAGTGGTGGCAGTGGTACTGGCGGTACTGTGGTGAATACCTCGCCGCAACCTACTGCAAAAACTGACGAAACTGATTTAAAACATCAATAGACTCAGGGCTTAAGTTAGAATATAAAGGCTGGCTCTTGCCAGCCTTTATTTTTTCAAAGAATTGTTTTTATGCACTTTCGCTGCGGCGCATTTACATTAGATTTAAGCACCCCTCAGGTGATGGGCATCGTCAACGTGACCCCAGACTCGTTCTCGGATGGCGGCCAGTTTACGCGTACTGAATCTGCTATCGCTCACGCCCTGAAACTTATTGAAGATGGCGCTGCCGTGCTTGATATCGGTGGTGAATCCACCAGGCCAAATGCCACGCCTGTCCCGCTTGACGAAGAGTTGCAACGCGTCATCCCGGTGATTGAAGCATTGGTAGTGCGCAATATTCCTGTCCCCATTTCTATCGATACCTATAAACCTGCCGTGATGCAGGCGGCAATCTCGGCAGGCGCCAGTATTGTGAATGATGTACGCGCATTACAGGAAGCAGGGGCTTTAGAGATTGTTGCCGAAAGCAATGCAGGCGTCTGCCTGATGCATATGCAAGGCACACCGCAAACCATGCAGGATGATCCGCATTACGAAAATGTGGTGCTTGAAGTCAAAGATTTTCTGCAGGCGCGTCGTGACGCCTGTTTCGCCGCGGGCATAGCCGGAGAGCGTATTTTGCTGGATCCGGGATTTGGTTTTGGTAAAACACGCGCGCATAATATCGCTTTGGCTAAATCATTAGCGGATTTGCTAGATCTGGCGTGTCCGTTACTAGTCGGCCTTTCACGTAAATCGGTATTAGGGCAGGTGACCGGCAACGATGTCGATGCCCGTTTGTATGCCAGTGTCGCTGCTGCCGTAGTGAGTGCCATGCAGGGTGCACATCTGCTGCGGGTGCATGATGTCAAAGCGACCGTAGAAGCATTGAAAATTGTGACAGCACTCAAATAAATCAAGGAAGTAAACAGGTATGGGTAAACAATATTTTGGCACTGATGGCATCCGCGGTCGTGTGGGTGAGTCAGTTATCAATCCCGAATTCGTCATGAAGCTGGGTTACGCAGCGGGCAGGGTATTAGCCAGCCAGGAGCAATTACCCAAAGGTCAACGCCCTACGGTATTAATCGGTAAAGACACACGCATTTCTGGCTATATGCTGGAAGCCGCGCTGGAAGCAGGATTGTCAGCCGCCGGTGTGGATGTCTTGCTGACCGGCCCCATGCCAACGCCCGCAGTCGCCTATCTGACCCGCGCATTGCGTGCGCAGGCAGGTATTGTGATTTCGGCTTCACATAACCCGTATTACGATAATGGCATCAAATTTTTCTCCGCGCAGGGGACCAAATTACCGGATGATGTGGAGTTTGCGATTGAAGCTGAAATTGCCAAGCCAATGCAGGTGATGGATTCTGCGAAACTAGGCAAAGCCAGGCGAGTGGATGATGCAGCTGGGCGTTATATCGAATTCTGTAAAAGCACTTTCCCCAACCACCTGGATTTGCGCGGCCTGAAAATTGTGCTCGACTGTGCCCATGGCGCAACCTATCACGTGGCGCCAGACGTGTTTCATGAATTGGGTGCTGAAGTCATTGCCATTGGCAACCAGCCTGACGGTCTTAATATCAATGAAAAAGTAGGTTCTACGCATCCAGAAGCCTTGCAGAAAGCGGTGGTTGAGTACCAGGCTGATCTGGGCATTGCGTTTGATGGCGATGGTGACCGTGTCATGATGGTCGATAGTGCCGGGCAATTGCTGGATGGCGACCAGTTGCTGTATATCATCGCCATGGGCCTGTATGCCAAAGGCAAGCTCAAGGGCGGCGTAGCGGGCACGCTGATGACCAATCTGGCGCTGGAACATGCACTGCAAAAACACCAGATTCCGTTTGGTCGTGCCAAAGTGGGTGACCGTTATGTGCTTGAATTATTGCAAAGTAAAAATTGGACACTGGGTGGCGAAAACTCCGGCCATATCCTGACCCTGGAT
>DATHWT010000046.1:0-16263 GCA_035460345.1 Methylophilus sp.
TTACCGGCCGCATCAGCACACTGGATGTCAACCTGGGCGATGAAGTCAAGGCAGGACAGCGCCTGGCGACCATCAAAAGCACCGAACTTGCGCAATTCCAGCTGAATTACATTAAAGCCAGCCAGCAAGTGCAGTTGCAGACCAAAGCCGTTGACCGCGCCAAGCAACTGCTTGAAGCGGATGTGATCAGCCAGGCGGAGCTGCAGCGTCGCGAAGGCGAACTGCATGCCGCTAACGCTGAAGTGAATGCTGCCCGTGACCAGTTACTGGTGCTTGGCATGGCGCCTGATAACATCTCGAAACTGGGTTTGCAAAACAGTGGCATGTCCACCAGTCAGGTCAACTCCAAAATCACAGGTACTGTGATTGCGCGTAAGGCCAGGCTGGGGCAAGTCGTTGCCCCGGCGGAAGAACTGTTTGTAGTCGCTGACCTGTCGCATGTGTGGGCAGTGGCAGAAATACCGGAGCAGCAGATCGCGCATATTAAAGAAGGTCAATCGCTGAATATCGAAGTACCGGCACTGGATGATGCGGAACTGACAGGCACACTGGCGTTTGTCGGTGATATCGTCAACCCTGCCACGCGCACGGTGATGGCGCGTGCCAACATCAGCAACAACAAAATGCTGTTGAAACCTGACATGCTGATTACCATTTTGCTGGAAGCCAGACCTGAGACTGTTATTGCGATTCCCTCTACCGCAGTGGTGCGCGAAAACAATGCCGATCATGTGTTCGCGCAAACGCTGAAATCCAAACAATACAAGTTATTACCTGTGACCCTGGGCCGTACTTATGATGGCCAGAAAGAAGTATTACAGGGTTTGCAACCTGGTGATCAAATCGTGCTGGACGGCGCTTTTCATGTAAATAACGAACGCAAGCGCAAGGAAATGGAGTAAAAGCATGATTGAATCGATGATTCGAGGGGCGCTCAAGCAGCGCCTGATTGTATTGGTACTTGCCGTTGCACTGGTGTTTGCCGGGCTGTTCGCCGTTAAAAACCTGTCTGTGGATGCCTTCCCTGACGTGACCAATGTCCAGGTACTGATTGCCACCCAAGCCACCGGAAAATCACCGGAAGAAGTAGAACGCTTTATAACCGTACCGCTGGAAATTGCCATGACCGGCCTGCCTGGCCTGGTGGAAATGCGTTCTGTCAATAAAAATGCCTTGTCACTGATCACGCTGGTATTTACCGACAGCACCGATGTGTATTTTGCACGCCAGCTGGTGATGGAACGGCTGATGGAAGTCATGGAACGCATGCCTGATGGCGTGATGCCTATCCTGGGACCGGTATCCACCGGCCTGGGCGAGGTGTACCAGTTTACGCTGGATAAACCTGACGACGGCAAGAAACCATTGACGCAGGCTGACCTGACCGAACGTCGCGCCATTCAGGACTGGGTAGTACGCCCATTGCTGCGTGGCATTCCTGGCGTTGCAGAAATCAACTCGCAAGGTGGTTACGTCAAACAATACCAGGTGCTGGTCAACCCAGACCGCATGACGCATTTCTCGATCAAGCTGAAAGATGTGTATGAAGCGTTGGCGCGTAACAATGCCAATAGCGGCGGCGGCATACTGCAACACCATGCCGAACAGTACCTCATTCGCGGCGTTGGCCTGGTGCAAAACCTGGACGATATCCGCAACATGGTGCTCAAGGAAGAAAACGGTATTCCGGTCTATATCCGTGATGTTGCCGAAGTTACCATAGGCCATGAAGTAAGGGTCGGGGTCGTGCTTAAAAACGGCGATACTGAATCCGTTGGTGGCATCGTGATTATGATGCGTGGTGGCAACGCCAAAGAAGTAGTCAGCCGTATCAAGGCACGTGTCGAAGAAATCAACAGCAAGGGCATGCTGCCACATGGCCTGCAAATCGTACCTTACTATGACCGTAGTGAACTGGTAGACGCCGCGTTGCACACTGTCACCAAAGTGCTGATCGAAGGCATTATCCTGGTGGTAGTGGTGCTGTTCCTGTTCCTCGGCGATATACGTTCCAGCGTGATTGTGGTGGGGACCTTGGTTTTGACACCTTTAATCACCTTTATGGTCATGAACCATTACGGCATCTCTGCCAATCTGATGTCGCTGGGCGGGTTGGCGATTGCGATTGGGCTGATGGTGGATGGTTCGGTGGTGGTGGTAGAAAACGCCTTTCACCACCTGGGTCATCGCAAAGACGAGAGCAAAATCCGCGTGGTGCTGGAAGCGGCGACTGAGGTCGCTACCCCTGTCCTGTTCGGAGTAGGCATTATCATCCTGGTGTTTTTACCATTGATGACCCTGGAAGGCATGGAAGGCAAAATGTTTGCGCCACTTGCGTACACCATTGCCATTGCCCTGTTTGTGTCGCTGGTGTTATCACTGACCATGACGCCGGCCTTGTGCTCTTACCTGCTCAAAGGCGGTAGCGGTGAAGATACCAAGTTTATCCAGGCGATTAAGCGCCCCTACCTGAAATCCCTGAACTGGGTGCTCAACAATGAGAAAAAAACCATCATCGCTTCCTGCCTGCTGTTTGTCGGCACGATTGCGCTGTTTCCATTGCTGGGCACATCGTTTATCCCGGAAATGAAAGAGGGATCCATTGTTCCAGGTATCAACCGCGTGCCCAATATTTCACTTGAAGAATCCATCAAGATGGAAAACAAGGGTATGAAGCTGATTATGGAACAGGTGCCAGGCGTGAAATCCGCCATTTCCGGGCTCGGTCGCGGCGAAAGCCCGGCGGATGCGCAGGCACAGAATGAGTCCACACCTATCATCAGCCTGAAACCGCGTGATGAATGGCCAGCAGGCTGGACACAGGATGACATCGCTGAAAAAATGCGCGAGGTACTGGAGAAGTATATTCCCGGGGTGCAAATCATCATGGCACAGCCTATTTCTGACCGTGTCGATGAACTGTTGACCGGCGTGCGTGCGGACGTGGCGGTGAAAATATTTGGTGAAGATCTGGATATGCTGAAACAGAAAGCAGACGAGATCGCCAGGATTGCCGGCACGGTGCAAGGCGCGACTGAAATCAAGGTGGAAAAAGTATCCGGGCAGCAATACCTGAATATCACCATTGATCGTCAGGCGATTGCCCGCCACGGCATTAATGCTGCCGATGTGCATGATGTGATTGAAACCGCCGTTGGCGGCAAAATTGCGACCGAGATTTTCGAAGGTCAACGTCGCTTTTCTGCCGCAGTGCGCTACCCGGAATCTTTCCGTAATGATGAGGAAGCCATACGCAATATCATGCTGACCTCCCCTAACGGCTCACGTGTTGCGTTAAATGATCTGGCAGATATTGAAATCAAGGATGGCCCGGCACAGATCAGCCGTGAACTGGCCAAACGCCGGATCGTGATTGGCGTGAACGTCAAAGACCGTGACCTGGGTGGATTTGTGGCCGAGATGCAGCAAGTACTGGACCAGAAACTGCAACTGCCGGATGGCTATTATCTTGAATATGGCGGCCAGTTCCAGAACATGGAACGTGCGATGGGCCACCTGATGATCATCATCCCGGTGACGATTGCGGCCATTTTCTTCCTGCTGTTCTTGCTGTTCCAGTCGATGCGCTTTGCCACCATGATCATCCTGGTATTGCCGTTCGCCTCGATTGGTGGCGTGATTGCGCTGTTCATTACGGGTGAATACCTGTCGGTGCCTGCTTCAGTTGGCTTTATCGCTCTCTGGGGGATTGCTGTGCTGAATGCGGTCGTGTTGGTATCCTATATCCGCACCCTGCGTGATGAAGGCAAAAGCCAGCTGGATGCGATTCTGCAAGGTTGCGCGCAGCGCTTCAGGCCGGTGATGATGACAGCCACGGTTGCCATGCTTGGCCTGGTGCCCTTCCTGTTTGCAACCGGCCCGGGCGCCGAGGTACAACGCCCGCTGGCGATTGTGGTGATCGGGGGCCTGATTACATCGACCCTGCTCACCCTGATTGTGGTACCTACGCTGTATCGTAAGTTTGAAGAAAGTAAGATCGAGGCATAATGCCGGCCAGTGAGTCAGCGCTCAAAAGGACATTTTATGAAAGAAATCAAAGCAGTCATACAACCGGCCAGATTAGCAAAAATCCGATCGGCACTGCGTAATATCAAAGGCTTCCCTGGCATGTCGGTGAACAAGGTTGAAGGCTGCGGCCACCACTTGCAAAAACCGAGCGTAGGCGTGCGGGAAGAACTGACGGATTACAGTCCCAAAGTATATTTGTATATGGTAGTGCCGGATGAATTGGTAGAAGGCATTTTGCAAACCATCGTAGAGGTGGGGCACACTGGCAATATCGGCGACGGTATTGTCTGGGTGACGCCGGTGGAACGCATGATAAGGTTATCTGAACAGATCCATGTGCTGGATTAAACCAGCGCCTGGTAACCACTGACTGTTACCAGCTAATTATAAAGCTCGCCAGTCCAGCCCCTGGTGCTGACTGGCGATTTGCACCCAGTCAGCCGTACATTGCAACACCTCACTCAACGCCTGCTGTGCCAACGCAGGCGTATTATTTTTTTCGCTCAGATGCGCCGCCACCAGATGTTTAAGTTTGCTGTTATCCAGCTGCGATAACAATTTTGCGCTGCTCTGGTTATCCAGATGCCCCAGCCAGCCACCGACACGCTTCTTGAGCGAATAGGCATAAGGCCCGGTACGCAACATATCCAGGTCATGATTACACTCGAGCAACAAACCATCGCATCCTTGCAGCATGGACACAATATGCGGAGTCACACTGCCGACATCAGTCAACACGCCGAACTTCCGCACGCCATCACCGAAGACAAACTGCGCGGGCTCTCGTGCGTCGTGCGGCACCGGATATGGAATCACTTCAATATCCTGCAAGGCAAACGTGGTATGGGCGTCGATGATATGCACAGTCAGCGGCTGCGTAGGCAGATAACGCTGGCACATGGTATATGTGCCGTGCGTTAGCCACACCGGCACCTGGAAGCGTGCCGCCAGCTTGAAGGCGCCACGCGCATGGTCGTCATGCTCATGCGTGATCAGAATACCTGATAGCTGCTCCGGTTGCAGGCCCAGCCTGTTTAAGCGCTGTACCGTCTCTTTGACACTAAAACCGCAGTCAAGCAAAAGCCGGGTTTCCCCGGCTTCCACCACAGTCGCATTGCCTGCGCTGCCACTGCCTAAAGATGCAAAGCGCATGCAGGCCTCAATTACTTGAGTTGTTCATAAAGCAAGGAGACAATACGATTCGCAGTCGTTGACGTATTACGTTTGTTTTCTGCAGTCAACACATACACATCTGTCGTATCATCCGCATTTTCCAGCACTTGGATATGGTACTGCTTGCTGGCTTTGTCGCCTTCTGAAGTGCCTTTCCAGAACTTGGTTTTATCACCTTGCTTCACCTCTGAAGGCGCAGCGGATTTCTCATCCTCATCGCTACCCCAGAACTTCAGGCGCTCCAGTAACCCTTTTTTCTGCTTGATCGGATCTTCAGCATCTGTATCGGCATAACGCACATAATAAATACCTTCAGAACGGTTTTTATCTTCGGTCACAAAACCAATGCGGTCCAGGGCTAGCCCGACACGGCGCCAGGCGCGGTCAAATGGCTCATTCAATTTAAGCGTCACACTTTGATCGGCTTCTTTAACCACATCCGCACGTTTGTCAGATGCTACCTGCGTCATGACCTGATCTGCCTTCTGCTCATCCAGGCCCAGCTTCACCATCATGCGGCGCAACAACTCTGCGTCCAGATCGGCATCGAATTCCTGACCGGCGGTATTTTTCTTTTCCGCCGCGTCTGCACGGTAACCCGTATCAATTTTACCCAGCTGTGTATTCACATAATTCTTGCCATCATCCGGCGCGCCCGCGACAGTACGATGCGTCATGTAAATCTCGGTTGTGCCCTCTTTTTCACCACGCTCGAGCCGGGTGCGGAATTTCCGTCTGTCAGCAAAGCCGGACAATTTGTCCAGCCAGGCATCGAACTTGTCGCCGTAGCCGCGATTATCTTCCTTAGGCTTGATAGCATCCGATTGCAACCATTCTGTTTCAATCACGCCAACTTCAGGATTCTCAACTTTTACCGCAAAGCCCTGATCCAGCCAGAAATCGCGCACGATAGGCCAGATTTTTTCTGGTGGGGCATTCACCACCAGCCAGCGCTGTGAGCCCGCTTTGACCATACGCACATTCTTCATATCCGTCAGCACTGGCGCCGGACCGTTCTGTTCCTGCGCTTCCTGGTTCTGGCTATAGGTAGAATAGTTGGTCGCGCCCGGCACATTATAGGTGCTGCTGGAACGAACAGAACTCAGGTCAGGCGGCACTTCCAGCGATTTGGAACGGCCAGCGCCCTTGTAATCAGAGCTATTATTCAAAAAGGGTATCGAATCGCAGCCAGCCAACACGACAACCAGACCTATCAGCAATGCACGCTGTAAAAACATATGACTCATTTAATTCATTTCCCTCAATTAAGATGCGATTTCCGCCTGTTTCATGGCGTGACGCAGCACTTCATGATATTGGGTTGACAGATTGACCAGTGGCAAACGAATGCCAGTAGCAATCAATCCCATTTGTTGTAATACCCATTTCACCGGGATCGGATTAGCTTCTACAAATAACTTCTGATGCAACGCAAACAATTTGGCATTCGCCGCCCGTGCACTGGCCACATCGCCTTTGAGTGCAGAGGCACACATTTCATGCATCAGGCGTGGCGCCACATTGGCAGTCACCGAAATCACGCCTTTACCACCGAGCAACATCAACGCTAATGCACTGCCATCATCACCACTGTAGACTGCAAAGTCAGCAGGTACTCGCAGTAGCAGATCTGTGCCACGCTCAATCCCGCCGGTCGCATCCTTGATCCCTACAATATTGGGTACCTCAGCCAGTCGCAGGACTGTATCATTAGTCAGGTCACAGCCGGTACGCCCAGGCACATTATAAAGAATTTGCGGAATATCGACGGCTTCTGCCACCGCTTTAAAATGCTGGTACAAACCTTCTTGTGATGGCTTGTTGTAATAAGGCGCAACCAGCAAGCAAGCATCAGCACCCACTGCCTTGGCTTTTGCAGTCAGCTCTATGGCTTCAGAAGTAGAGTTTGCCCCGGTGCCGGCAATTACCGGCAAGCGTTTAGCGACATGCTCAACCGTGGTCTTGATCAGCGTACAATGCTCATCCACATCAACAGTCGGTGATTCGCCGGTGGTACCGACAATCACGATGCCGTCTGTTCCCGCTTCGATATGAAAATCGATCAATTTCTTGAGCGCGTCCAGATCCAAACGACCATCTTCAAACATGGGGGTAACGATTGCCACCAAACTACCCGTTAACATACTTCTGCCATTCGATAATAAAGCGATTATTTTAACTGATTATGCGTCTGAACGCCAAAGAAGCACGCTGCAATGCCATAGTGTATTACGTCATTCACGACAACGCCGCGCAATAAATTTTCCTGGCGGTCGCAGAAGCAAAAATACAGATACCGTTGGTCTTGTTTAGCGATACATCGCAAGCCCTATTAACGAGCCGCAACATAGATTCGGCTATAATCACCATATTGACAAATTGACAGTGAGAAACGCAGCTTGCGTGTGACTTCATGCAACCTTTTAGCCATAATGCGATTGCGACAATGACAGACGCCGCCAGCCAAAACCACCTTGGCACTGACGATGATCGTTTGATTGCTCGTATAGACGAGGTACTGCCGCAAACTCAATGCCAACAGTGTGGCTACGATGGCTGTAAACCTTACGCAGTCTCCATCGTCCAGGGTACTGCAAAAATAAACCAATGCCCTCCCGGGGGTGAAACCGGCATACGTATACTGGCCAAGTTGTTGGATCTGCCATACTTGCCATTGAACACCGACCATGGCATCACCAAGCCCAAAGCCATTGCCATGATAGACGAGCAACGCTGTATAGGCTGCACACTATGCATCAAGGCCTGCCCGGTGGATGCGATTCTGGGCGCATCCAAACAGATGCATACGGTGATCAGCCAGGAATGCACAGGCTGCGAATTATGCCTGGCACCTTGCCCTGTGGATTGCATCGTCATGCAACCCGTGCTGCCTGATAATGCGCTGATGCAGATTGAACATGCCAAGTCAGCTGCCAATCTTGCGCGTCAGCGTCATCAGCACAGACAGAAGCGGCTGGATCGCGAAAAGCAGGCGCTCATACGAACCGGTAACCAACGCAAACAAGGCGTAAAGCCATCTATTGATTCCAGCCCTGATGCGATCAAAAAAGGGGCGATTGCCGCGGCCATGGCGCGTGTAAAGGCCCAAAAAACCGGCATGGCGTTTCCAAAGCCGGATTAATAGTTTGTTAGATAGCATGCGCCTGCAGATATTGCCATTATGAATGCCCAAAAAAGACTCGCCATTTTTGAAAGACTGGCCATCGCCATTCCCGATCCAACCACGGAACTGGAATACACCACCACATTTGAATTACTGATTGCCGTCATTCTGTCGGCCCAGGCCACGGACAAAGGCGTCAATATCGCCACGCGCAAGCTGTTTAAAGTCGCCAATACACCGCAGGCCATGGTGGATTTAGGCATTGAGGGCCTGGAAAGCTATATCAAGACCATAGGCCTTTATCACGCAAAAGCGCAGAATGTATTGAAATGCTGCATGCAACTAATCACCCTGCACGGAGGTCAAGTACCGGACAAGCGTGAAGCACTGGAGGCACTGGCCGGTGTGGGGCGAAAAACCGCCAATGTAATTCTGAATACGGCGTTTGGTCAGCCGACGATTGCAGTTGATACGCATTTGTTTCGCGTCGGTAACCGCACCAAGCTGGCAACAGGCAAAACGGTGCTTGAAGTTGAACAGCGCTTTTTAAGCACAACACCCAGACAATTTTTACAGGACGCCCATCACTTGCTTATTTTGCATGGCCGATACACCTGCACTGCACGTAGTCCGAAATGCGGTATCTGCTGCATAGTCGATTTGTGTGAATATCGTGATAAACAGATACATCCGGTATTGCCACCGGCAGAAAGCTAAGCATGGCCTTATTCAACCCGAGTCGTGATGAGGTACGTCAATTTTTCTTTGATGCCTGGGCCAAGTTCCAGCAACAAAAAGTATTGACCGATCTTGAGAAAATGGCGGTAGGCATTATGCATTTGCACCCGGAATACCAGTCCATCCTCGATACGCCTGATCAACATCTGCAACAGGCGTATTATCCCGAGATGGGCGAAACCAATCCGTTTTTACATATGAGTTTGCACCTGTCTATCCAGGAACAGATCAGCATTAACCAGCCGACCGGCATCACGCAAGCCTATGGCAAACTGTGTACGCGCTATCAAGAAGAGCATGAAGCGCAACATGCCTTACTAGAGTGTCTGGCAGAAACCATCTGGCTGGCGCAACGCAACCAGACCGGGCTGGATGCCGCGCATTACCTGCAACTGATAGAGCAGCGTGCTGGCATTGCTCCCTCAACTTAAGTTGTGAGTTTTACCCGGCATCAATCTTTTTACTCACTGAACACCTGTTAGCATTGGACTATCATTGCCAAGTCCATTTTTTTAGAACTCTGTATAAAGGAAACCAAAATGACTACCCATAAAATTGCTGCCATTTCCAGTGCCGTCGCTTTATCAGTAGCTGCCGCTGCCGCACATGCGGTGGATAATCCATTTGAATTGAAAACCCTGGGCCAAGGCTACCAAGTGGCAGATGCCGACAAAGCCAAAGAAGGAAAATGTGCGAATGGCAAATGCAGTACAGAAAAGAAAAAAGCCAAAGAAGGTCATTGTTCTGCGGAAAAGATGAAGGAAGGCAACCATCACCATGACAAGGCCAAAGAAGATGCCAGTGCCGCTGATAAATCAAAAGAAGGCAGCTGCTCAGCCGAGAAAATGAAAGAAGGCGCCTGTCACGCCAGCAAATAATAGTTAGCGCTGATCACGCATGGCACATTTGTCTGATATTCGCGGGGTTGGGTTAGGGCTCAAACGCGAACTGATCCCGCCACTCAAACAGCATGATGGCCAATCATTACTTACGCATTTACAATTTGTAGAGATTGCGCCTGAGAACTGGATAGGCATGGGTGGCAAATATGCCGCCGACCTGCGCTGGTTTGCCGAACGGTATCCGATTGCCTGTCACGGCTTGTGCTTGTCACTGGGTGGGCCTGACCCGCTTAATGTCAGTTTTTTACACCAGGTTAAGCAATTTCTGTCTGACTTTAAAATTCCCTTGTATACCGAACATTTAAGCTATTGCAGCGACACTGCCAATGGCTATATTTACGATCTGCTGCCTATTCCATTTACTGAAGAAGCAGTGCATTACGTCGCGCAACGTATTCGGCAAACCCAGGATATCCTGGGGCAAAGAATTGCAGTCGAGAATGCTTCTTTCTATTTGGCAGCGCCCATCTCGGAGATGGATGAAAGCAGCTTTATCAATGCCGTGCTTGCTGAAGCAGATTGCAATCTGCATCTGGATATTAATAATGTCTATGTGAATAGTGTGAATTTCGGGTTTGATGCCTACGCCTTTATCGACCAGATGCCTGCTGAACGTATTGTCTACAGCCACATCGCCGGGCACTTGCAGGTAAAGTCTGACCTGTTGGTAGACACACATGGAGCGCCCGTCATAGACCCGGTGTGGCAATTACTGGCTTATGCTTACCGGAGATTCGGCGTATTCCCTACACTACTGGAACGCGACACAAATATTCCACCACTGGCCGAAGTGATGCAGGAAATCGACCGTATCCACCTCATTCAGCAAGAAGTCACTCAACCTCACTCGCCGAGCGTAACTCGGGTTGCCTGATGAAACCACTGCTCTTTCAGCAATATCAAGCGGCGTTTAATGCCTATCTACGCGATCCTGAACAACAGGTAAAACCGCCAGGTATTAATACCAAACGCCTGGGTATCTACCGGGAAATCGTTTTTAACAACTTTTCCACCAGCGTCAGCGCCTGCTTCCCGGTGTTACTTTCAATCCTAGGCATACGACGTTTCAATCAATTGACCAGGCATTGCTTTGCCAGCCATCACCTTGCCAGCCCGTTGTTTGCAGATATTCCACAAACTTTTGTTGACTATCTGCAAACACTGGATCTAGCTAAACAAGACGTGCCGGCCTTTACCGCTCAACTGGCTCATTATGAATGGGTAGAACTTTATGTGGCAAAGCTGCCGGATAAAGCGCCGTTAAAATCGCCGGTTGCAGCGGTCCATCAGGCAAGCGATTTGGGCGAAGTTATTTTGCAATTAGTCCCGGCGCACATGCTGCTTAAATATGACTATCCTGTGCATCAACTGTCAAAAAAGCATGTCAGACTGGCTCCACACCCTACTTATTTACTGGTATTCAGGAAAGTCGATTTCGACATTGCGTTTATCGAACTCAATGCAATCACTCATGATTTGCTGCAACGCATACAATCAGAACAACTCCCGGTAAGCTACCATTTAACGCGGCTGGCGCAGGAAATATTACCGGATTCACCATTTCAAACTGTCTTTGAATTTGGTTTACAGACGCTATACACCCTATATTTGCAACTTGCTATCGTTCAAAACGATAGTTAATCATCAATGTATTCGCTTTTTTACAACACTTTACGATGTGTTATTTCATCAAAAAACCAGCTGGTTGATTACAACCATCCCCTCAGATTGCGGCGTTGGCTCTGGACTTAATAGAACTTTAATGAATTTCATGAGTCAATTATTATGATTTTACTTACCGTATGAATAATTACCCAACAACTTTTTTTCACAACAATGCGCTGACCTCTAAAGCCTTGTTTCAGAAAAATGATAGAATGCAATCAAGTATTTAAAAATTATTGATTATGCAGAATTCACTTGCTAAAGAAGCACTTAAACAGTTCCGTATTATTTTTGGAGCAGTCAGACAACATTTCAGAGAGATTGAATCGACTTGCGGTATTTCCGGGTCTCAGCTTTGGCTGTTACACGAAATCGCTACGCATCCCGAACTCGGCGTTTCGAGATTGGCAGAAAATTTGTCAATTCACCAATCTACCTGCAGCTTACTAGTTGAAAAACTGGTCAAGAAACAACTGGTCAAAAAACAACGGTTGACCGAAGACCAGCGTAAAGTGGGCTTGCTGGTAACGCCAGCAGGACATGCGACTTTGGCCAGAGCCCCGCAACCGGTAGATGGGATTTTGCCTCAGGTTCTGGCAAACATGGAAATAGATGCCCTCAAGAATCTTAAAGCCTCACTAGAGCTGGTGGTGTCCAAGCTGGATAGTAAAACATCATCTCTGGGTGGCCATCCTATGGCAGAGTTATAACTAACATGCGTATCAAACTAAAAGCCGGCAATGCCGGCTTTTAGTTTGTGGTCTGTCATGGATATGCCGGCATTAATCGCCAAATACTGCCGCCTCGCGTGCTGATGCTTTCTTAATCACCTCAGATTTGGCCGCGTTGTCCATATCCCACCACTGCTGGATTTCGTCCAGGGTACGATAGCAGCCCTCACAGAAACCGCTACTTTCATCCATACTGCAAACGCCTATACAAGGCGATGAAATAATGGTCTGATCAGACATGGCTACCCTTTCGCGCGATCAACTCAATATATCCTTAACATTAGTGCATAAACTCAATGCACTCTTCACTCAGCGCATTTGACTCATGCGATCTTTATTCGGCGCATTAGCTTAATGCACCGTGGCAATTTTTGAAGCGTTTGCCGGAACCACATGGGCATGGGTCATTACGGCCAACGCGCAGGCCTTCAGGCAAGTTCAATGGCTGTTTGTCTGCCCCTGTATTGCCGGTATTGCTCAAGGCATTGTCATAGTCGGTATGCTGATATTGCACATTACCGACGTCAGTCGCACGCAGCGCTTCTTCAGCGCGACGCTCTTCGGCCTCAAGCTCTTCGCGTGAGCGGATTTGCACCTGCATGGTAATTTTGGTCACTTCAGTTTTGACAGTATTCAGCAACGACTCAAACAGCTCAAAAGCTTCACGCTTGTATTCCTGCTTGGGATTTTTCTGCGCATAAGAGCGCAGATGGATACCCTGACGCAAGTGGTCCAGTGCTGCCAGGTGCTCACGCCAATGGTTGTCCAGGCTTTGCAGCATGACCGCACGCTCAAAATTGCGCATGTTGTCGTTACCAGCCAGCGATTCCTTGGCTGCATAACTTTCATTCGCCGCTTCAACGATGCGATCACGCAGGGTTTCGGCATGCAGATCAGGATTACCTTCCAGCCACTCGCCCACAGGCAGGGTCAGGTTTGCATCTTCACGCAAGGCTACTTCCAGCGCAGGCACATCCCACTGTTCTTCCACACTGCCAGGGGGAATATGCGTATTGAACAGGCTGTTGACCACATCCTCACGCATGGCACGAATCGTTTGACCAACATCGACAGATTCCAGCAATTCGTTACGCTGCTCGTAAATCACTTTACGCTGGTCATTAGATACATCATCGTATTCAAGCAATTGCTTGCGGATATCGAAGTTACGCCCTTCTACCTTGCGCTGCGCATTTTCAATCGCACGCGTGACCATGGCATGCTCAATCGCCTCACCTTCAGGCATGTTCAGGCGCGTCATTATCGCCGCAACACGCTCGCCTGAGAAAATACGTAATAACTGATCTTCAAGTGATAAGTAGAAGCGGCTGGAACCTGGATCGCCTTGACGGCCTGAACGGCCACGCAACTGGTTATCAACGCGACGTGACTCATGCCGTTCGGTACCGATAATATGCAAACCGCCCGCCGCCAGCACTGCGTCATGACGCTGCTGCCATTCAACCTTCAGCTGTGCGACTTTAGCTTCTTTGTCAGCATCACTTAAGCTGGCATCGCTATGGATGGCGTGAATTTCACCTTCAGAATTACCGCCCAGAACAATGTCAGTACCACGCCCGGCCATGTTGGTAGCAATAGTGATCATGCCAGGGCGACCGGCTTCAGCCACAATCGTCGCTTCACGCTCATGCTGCTTGGCGTTTAACACTTGATGTTCAAGCTTGGCTTGCGTGAGCAATTGCGAAATCAGCTCGGAGTTCTCAATCGAAGTCGTACCAACCAGGACCGGCTGGCCTTTCACCTGGCATTGCTTGATATCTTCAATGACGGCTTTGTATTTTTCCATGCCGGTGCGGTAGACTTTGTCCATCGCATCCGAGCGTTGCACCGGCCTGTGGGTAGGAATTACAACGGTTTCCAGCGCATAAATCTGGTTAAATTCATACGCTTCGGTATCTGCCGTTCCTGTCATGCCACTCAGCTTCTGGTACATGCGGAAGTAATTCTGGAAAGTGATCGAGGCCAGTGTCTGGTTTTCTTTCTGTATAGACACGCCTTCTTTGGCCTCTACCGCCTGATGCAAGCCATCCGACCAGCGGCGGCCTGGCATCATACGGCCAGAGAACTCATCAACGATCACGATTTCATCATTGCGCACAACATAATGCTGGTCTCTGTGATAAAGGTTTTGCGCCCGGAGTGAAGCATACAGATGATGCACCAGCGTAATATTGGCTGGCTCATACAAACTGGAACCAGCGGGCAACATTCCGGCCTGCTCGAGTAATTGCTCGGCATGCTCATGCCCCGCTTCACTCATGGTGACGCTTTGGGCTTTTTCATCCACCCAGAAGTCACCTTCGCCCTCTTCTTCTTTTTGACGTACAAGGTGTTTGGCAACCTCATTGATTGCACCATACAGATCAACACTATGTTCCGCCTGGCCTGAAATAATCAGTGGCGTACGCGCTTCATCAATCAGAATCGAGTCAACTTCATCCACCAGCGCATAGTGCAGAGGACGCTGTACGCGTTCTTCTTTGCTGAACACCATATTATCGCGCAGGTAATCAAAACCGAACTCATTGTTCGTACCGTAGGTAATATCGGAGGCGTAAGCTTGTTGTTTGGCATCATGCTGCATTTGCGAAAGATTGATACCTACAGTCAAGCCGAGGAAGTTATATAGCTTGCCCATCCATTCGGCATCGCGCTTGGCCAGGTAATCGTTGACCGTTACCACATGCACGCCTTTGCCGGTCAGTGCATTCAGGTAAGTTGGCAATGTCGCGACCAGCGTTTTACCTTCACCGGTACGCATCTCTGCGATCTTGCCGGCATTCAGTACCATGCCACCAATCAGCTGTACATCGAAGTGACGCATGCCTAATGCACGCTTGCTCCCTTCGCGCACCACTGCAAATGCTTCAGGCAATAATTTTTCCAGTGTCTCGCCCTGCGCGTAGCGTTGTTTGAACTCTTCGGTCTTTGCTCGCAACTGCTCATCGCTTAATGCCTGGAAATCTGGCTCCAGGTCATTGATTTGTTTGACGGTTTGCTGATATTGCTTGACCAGGCGGTCGTTACGGCTACCAAAGAATTTTTTAAACAACGAGGCTAACATGAGTCACACCGATATCCGCCGGAGCGGGGTTATAAGAAATAAACTAGGATTGTATAAGATATAGAGGCGAATTGTCTTGATTATTGCATGTCAGCCACTGAATTCGGTCAGGAATGGTTCCTGAGATATTCGCGCGGGTCTAGCGGGTTGCCATTCAGGCGGATCTCGTAATGCAGATGCGGTCCGGTAGAACGGCCGGTGCTACCTATCAGCGCTACTTTCTGGCCCTTGATCACACGCTCACCCGCTTTGACCAGCAACCTGGAGTTATGCGCATAGCGTGTTTCCAGGCCAGATCCATGATCAATCTTCAATAAATTGCCGTAGTCAGAGGTTTGCGCCGCGGTACTGACTATGCCATCCGCCGCCGCATAGACTGGCGTGCCGGAAGCAGCCGGGAAATCCAATCCTTCATGGAAAGCACGGTGCCCGCTCATGGGATCAATCCGCCAGCCATAACTGGATGAACTATAAGCGGCATCAACCGGGCTACTATTAGGCAACATTTCGCTGAGCACGCTTTTTAACAATAACTTAGCCTCAATTTTACCTTGGTATTCATCGCGGAAATCCAGATCGGCCGACATTTGCTCTATGGTAGCTTTCAGGTCTTCTTCAGTGAGTGGTGCATCCTTTACCAATGGGCCGCCCTGGCCGATGACTTCATTGACAGACGTGCGCTCATTGATAGGCTCGGCGCTGGATTTGATACCTGCCAGTTTAGATAAACGTTGATTTTGTGCATCCAGGCGCAGGATACGTGCCTGTAACTCGCCGATCTGCTTGGCGTAGGCATCCAGGTGACTTTGTGTGGAA
>DATHWT010000047.1:0-16877 GCA_035460345.1 Methylophilus sp.
TAACATGCTCGGCCAACTGTAGCAACACTTGGGTTGTTACGGGTGCTTAGCTCAGTTGGTAGAGCGTCGCCCTTACAAGGCGAATGTCAGCGGTTCGACCCCGTTAGCACCCACCAGACAATTTGAAAATCAAGAGTGCGATGTCTGCGCTCTTAATTTTTTGAGTCTAACCACACTTAATAAATTACTTTAATAAGCAACAATAAGTGGCGGTAAATAGTTAGAAAATAGTTGTTGAAATTATAAAAAAGATCGTGCTATAATTTCATTTTTGACGATTACTGGAGCGGTAGTTCAGTTGGTTAGAATACCGGCCTGTCACGCCGGGGGTCGCGGGTTCGAGTCCCGTCCGCTCCGCCAACATAAAAACGAGTTAGGTTCATACCTAACTCGTTTTTTTTCGTTTGTGCCATGTTTCAGAACCACGCATTTACGAAAATACGCCTGACTTATTTTTAATCATTGCTCTAGCATATGCAGGGATATTTCCTTTGCTGTTTTTCTTATCTCATATTCATCATCATGGCTTCTTGCCAGCGCATTCAAAAGCATGTAACTAAGGCTGGAGACAGGCGATTTTGACCTGTTTATGGTATAGTTTGCTGTTGGAAAAAATCAGGTAATGGAAACTAAAAAATGTTAGAAGCACTAAGAAAACATACACAAGGATGGGTGGCAAAAGCTATTTTGGCGTTGATTGTGGTGACATTTGCATTGTTTGGGATTGATTCATATCTCAACCAAGCCGGTGGCCAGGTTGCAGTCGCAAAAGTGGATGGCCAGAAAATTTCACTGCAAGAATATTCCAATGCAGTTGAAAATGCGCGAAATTACATGCAATCACAAGGGCAAAAGATCGACGCTGCGTTATTGGAAAGCCCGGCATTCAAGCAATCGGTACTGGATAGCATTATCACTCGCCGCTTGGTGGAAGGTGCTATTCAGGATTATCGTTTTAAAATCACTGATGAACAGTTGAGCCAGCATGTGATCGGCATGCCCGAGTTTCAGAACAACGGTAAGTTTTCTGAGGATACTTATAACCAGTTGCTGACACAGAATAAACTGACGCCTGCCAAATTTGAGCAAAATATCCGTAAAGACCTGGCGGTGCAACAGGTGCGTGATGGCTTGTCTAACCTGGTATTCATGCCGCAAAAGGTGGCTGAACAGTCGCTGATGTCCGAGTTTGAGCAGCGCGAAGTTTCAGTGGTTGACGTGAAGGTGGTTGATTTTGTGAATCAGGTCACTGTGAGCCAGGAGCAGGTACAAGCCTACTACAATCAGCACAAAACAAAATTCATCGCACCTGCTAAGGTTAAATTGCAGTTTGCCTTACTGTCCGCGGCCGGTTTGGTCGGCCAGGTCAGTGTGACTGATGACGAAGTGAAGCAGGACTATGAAGAAAATGCTGCGAAGTACCAGGGTAATGAGCAGCGTCAGGCCAGTCACATCCTGATTGGCTTCAATAGTACAGCCAGCGCTGCCGAGAAGGCAGCTGCGAAGGAAAAAGCAGAGTCTATCCTGAGGCAGGTGAAAGAAAATCCCAAAAGTTTTGAAAAGCTGGCGATCGAGTTTTCACAAGACACAGGCTCTGCCGGTAAAGGCGGTGATCTGGGTAGCTTTGGCCGTGGTGCCATGGTCAAGCCATTTGAAAACGCTGCTTTCTCAATGAAGGTTGGTGACATCAGTGACCTAGTTGAGTCCGAGTTCGGCTACCACATCATTAAATTGACCGGTATCACCGGTGAATCTTCAGATTTTGATTCAATGAAACTCAAGATCAAAGCCGAGTTGCTGTTCCAGAAAGCACAAGCCAAATATGCTGAATTGGCGGATGACTTCGGTAATACTGTTTATGAGCAATCAGGAAGTTTAGAGCCGGTTGCCAAGAAGTTTGGTCTGCAGGTACAGAACTCTCCGGCCATGACTAAAGATGAAATCGCTAAGTTCTTCAAAAGTGAGCGTTTGGCCAGCTTGGTATTTTCTGATGAAGTGCTGAAAGAAAAACGCAATACTGAAGCGGTAGAAATTTCCCCGAACAATCTGGTGGCTGCGCGTACCGTGGAATACACACCAGAAGCGCCACGCAGCTTTGACGAGGTGAAAGGCGGGATCGAGTCTTTACTTAAAGCTGAAGCAGCTACCAAGCTGGCGCAGCAAAAGGGCGAGGCATTGCTGGCAGATTTGAAAGCCGGTAAGGCTGTCAATGCTGACTGGATCACGCCGGTAACAGTTGACCGAAGAAATGCGCAAGGTTTGACAGATTCTGTCATGAGAAATGTGTTCAAGGTGAACACGCATACGTTGCCAGCCTATTATGGCTTTAACGAAGCAAATCAGGGTTACACTGTGATTAAAGTGATCGCCGTGAACCAGAAGCTCAAAGATAGCCCAGAAGTGGCTGACAGGGCTTACAAAGCCTATCAGCAGGCATTGGGTGCTGAGATGTCGCATGCTTATGTGGCATCTCTCAAGGCCAAGAAAGATATTCAGTTAAATGTGAAAGTGCTGATGTCGAACAATAATAACTAGTTTCATGCTTTAGTATGGAGAAAGGAGGGCTTAGCCCTCCTTTTTTTATTAGTATTTTTAACGTTGATATTTTGCTGACTCAGGCTCTGGAATGAAACGGTCGTACTTCAACAGGTGCTCGACAAGCAATCGCTGCTTTTTTTCCCCAGCTTGATGCTTCATCAAGGCCAGGTGTTTCTACTACCCAAAACCCGCCCACATGCTCGTTGCTGTCCAAATACAACCCTTGCTTGATATGCATCTCACCATTGGCCTGTATACGTATCGACTTGGCGCTGCCTGGTGGCATTAGGCCACCCACAAATACAATGATACCTGCAGATCGCATGGCTTTATTCAAGTCACCAATCTCTTGTGTCATCGCGGCATTTTCTGCAATGGCAGGGTCATAGTCTAGCGAGCGGTGAATAGCAATTAGAAACTGAGGCATATTTTTTCTCTTGTTGAGTCAATCATTTAAAGGTTTGCCAAGTCGATACTTCCTAACGCTACCTCATAAAGCAGGCTTGCTATAAGACAGCTTGTGAAGCGTGAAGTAGGCGCTAGCCAGTAAATACCATTTTTATATTTTTTCTCCATTGTTCACTTTCTACACGCTTGAGTAACTGATCAACCGCCCAGATTTGCACATAGGTCAGAATCACTGCCACGCTAAATGTGATTGAATATTTGAGTAGAAAGTATGTGTGTATTATTTTGATTAACGGGATGTGCCACAGATACACCCAAATGGAGTTCCTCGCGATAAATAGCACCAGCGGTTTCAACTTTAATTTTTCAATAGTGTGATCAATAAACCCGCAATGTATCCACAGCAGGCTTGAAATAAAGATGGCATAGGAAAAGTAATATATTGAAGGCGGGTATTTTAGCGCTTGGGTTTGAACAAACTCGCCATGAACAAGAAATAGCCATAAGCCCGCAAATATCAAAACTGCCAGGCTCACGAATGCAATGGCGTACAGTTGCCTGGTGCCGAGTTGAGCCATGCGTAACCCAATGGCAAATATGATGCCGTAAGGCACAAGATAGAGCACAACTGATGAAACTAATTCACCAGCACCTGGCTGGATATAAGGCAGTAAAAAGTAACGTAACAGCTCATACGCTAAAAAGGTAAGCGCAAGGATCACAAAATACTGGTTATTGCGTGATGTATGTTGATGCCAGGTAAAGAGCAGCGGGGCGACGAGTGCGACTAAAAGAAACACACGAATAATCCATACATAGCCTATGCCTTCAAGCAACGTATAGGAGGTAAGGACGGTGGTGGAATCCAGTTCGTCGCTACCTGGATTAAAGATGTAAATCGCAAGGAAATAAACGGTTAAAAATACCCAGACCGGAAACACCAGCCGCTTTATTCTTTTCCAGACATAACTGGGGTAGGGCTCATTCACTTTATAGCTTAAGCTGAATGACATCGCAGAGACTAAAATCATCAAGGGTACATCAAAGTTTCTTAGCTGGAACAGCAATTCTGGCGGGTCTACATGTGCAAGAATAATCATGGCCAGACCGATAAACCTTAGAATGTCTATTCTATCGTCTCTCAAAGAAGCTCCTTTTAAGATAAAAGCTCAAAACAAAAATGGGTTGAATTATTTTATTTAGTATGGATTATAAAAAATAATTAATAATATATTTTTAATTATTTCAAAATTTAATTGTTATTTAGTACACCTATATTATAAATATATTAAATTTTTAGTGAGCAAAATATGATTATTTTTAAACTTGCAAAAAAAGATTCAAAATCTTAACTATCTTTTTACAGCTAGAAAAAATCTAGCTTAATGACATAAACGGGAAGTAATAAAAAACGCCTGACTTTTACAGTACAGGCGTTTTGCGCGACTAAGTGTGAATCAGTCGATTTGACCGGCAGCAGTGATATTCATGCCCCCATCGACATAGGTGATTTCTCCGGTAACACCGGATGCCAGGTCACTAGCCAGGAAAGCGGCAACGTTACCGACTTCATCAATCGTCACGTTACGGCGCAAGGCAGCATGCTTCTCGTTAAAACCTATCATTTTGTCAAAGTCGGCAATGCCTGAGGCTGCCAGGGTTTTGATTGGGCCTGCTGAGATCGCGTTGACGCGAATGCCGCGAGGACCCAGGCTTTGCGCCAGGTAGCGTACGTTTGCTTCCAGGCTGGCTTTAGCCACGCCCATGACATTATAGTTAGGCATGGTGCGCTCAGCGCCCAGATAACTAAGAGTCAGCAGGCTGCCGTTGCGGCCTTGCATCATCGGATAAGCCGCTTTAGCCATGGCCGAGAAACTGTATGAGCTGATATCGTGCGCGATGTGGAAGTATTCGCGGCTAATATTGTCTAGATAGTCGCCTGCAAGCGCAACTTTTGGCACGAAGGCAATGGAATGCACCAGACCATCCAGACCATCCCAGACTTTTGCCAGTTCTACGAACAGGTTGTCGATCTGGGCATCTTCCGCCACATCACAGGGTAATACCACGGTAGACTCAAAGTCTGCTGCGAGGTCACGGACGCGGTTTTCGTGTTTGTCGACTTGATAGGTAAAGGCTAGTTCAGCCCCTTGACGTTTCATAGCGGCTGCAATGCCGTATGCGATTGAGCGGTTGCTGAGCAAACCGGCGATCAGAATTTTTTTTCCAGCAAGAAATGACATGCTTGATCCTGTTTGGTAGTTTATTAAACGGTTAGCGGGTGGTATTTGACCTGGGGTCGAACACGTCACGCAAACCTTCACCGAGCAGATTATACCCTAACACGGTAATTAAGATGGCAAGTCCAGGGTAGAGGGAAAGCCACCAGGCAAATTGAATATACTCTTTGCCATCGGTCAGAATATTGCCCCAGGAAGCTTGCGGCGCTTGCACCCCTAGCCCGAGAAAACTAAGGCCGGATTCCAGCAAAACGGCGCTGGCAATACCCAAGACCACGCTGACCAGTACCGGTGTCAGGCTGTTCGGCAGGCAATGTTTGAAGATTACCCGCCAGTCTTGCGCGCCAAGTGCAGTTGAAGCTGTGACAAATTCGCGCTGGGTGAGGCTGAGAAACTCTGCCCGCACCAAACGCGTGACGCTCATCCAGGAGGTCAGGCCAATCACGATCATGACATTGGTGATGGAAGGACTTAAGAAGGCGATCACTGCCAGGATCAGGAAGAAGCTGGGGATGGACAGCATGATATCGACCAGGCGCATGATCACGGTATCTGTCCAGCCACGATAATAGCCTGCAATTGCGCCCAGGATGACACCAATAACGGTAGAAATACCAACCGCAACCAGGCCAACCAGCAAGGAAACCCTGCCACCAAACAGCATGCGGCTCCAGACATCGCGCCCCAGGCCATCGGTGCCCATCCAGTGTTGCCAGGACGGCGCCAGCAGGATTTCTTTTACGTTTATATCATCCGGATCATACGGTGCCAGCCATGGTGCGAGCAGTGCCATCAGCAATATGATGCTGATCAGGCATAAGCCGGTAAGTGCCAATGGGTTGTGCAATATTTTTTTCATAGTGGCTGGTTAGATTACCTGGCTGGCATCACGCCTTTACGTAAACGCGGATCAGCCCAGGCATAGGCCAGGTCGGCCAGCAGGTTACCCAGCAGTGTTAGCGCCGAGCCTATGGTCAATATGCCCATCACCACCGGGAAATCGCGCATCATGACTGCTTCATAAAATAACTTGCCCATGCCGGGAATCGCGAAGATCGTCTCTGCAATCACGGAGCCACCTATCAGGCCTGGCAGCGACAGGCCGATCAGCGTAATCAGCGGCAACAGCGCATTGCGCAGGGCGTGGCGGTAAGTCACTGTGCGGTCACTAAGGCCTTTGGCACGAGCGGTGGTGACGTAATCCTGGCTTAATACATCCAGCATACCGTTTTTGACGAACAGGGTAATGCCCGCCAGGCCGGTGATGGATGGAATTACCACCGGCAGGAACAAGTGCATGAACAGATCCTGCCCTTTTTGCCAGAAGTCCAGTTGTTCGTAATTCAGGCTATGCATGCCGGAAATGGGGAACCAGGGATGGATCACGCCCAGCCAGTACATGAGCAGCAGCGATAGCCAGAAACCGGGAATGGAAAAACCGATAAAGTTGAACAGGGTAATAGTGCGGTCGGGCCACTGCGCATAACGTTTGGCGGCCATGACACCTAATGGCACACCGAGTGACAGGGTGATGATCAAACCCGAGATATTCATCAATAAAGTGATGGGCAGGGCTTCCTGTATCATGCCTGGCGTCACATTGCCGTCTTTGTCTTTCTCAGCCCAGAACACCGGCTTCTGGTGGCTGGCAAAAGAATGGCCAAAATCCAGATGTGCCAGGCGCTCCATCCATAAGCCATATTGCACAATGACAGGCTTATCCAGGTTGTATAAAGCGCGTAGTTTCTGCCTGGATTCTTCAGAAGACTTGGGATCAAACGCAGATTCAGTACTGGTGATGTCACCAGGTGCAAGATGCATGATGAAGAATGAAATCAGACTGATGCCTATCAGCATAGGCACCATCCATAGCAGTCGTCTGATCAGGTAACTTAACATGTTATTCAGCTTGTATCTGTGTACGTCTTAATGGCAATGGAATATACCATTTTTGTGAATCATAGCTTACCCCGGCTGGCGGCACCGGGTTCATAATACCTTGCACGCGCTTATGGATAGCAGTCAGTCCATAACCGGCGGATAAATAGACGATAGGGCTGTCTTCGTACAACGCTTCGGCAAACTGATGATAAACGCGCATACGTTTGTCGGGGTCAAATTCACTGCGGCCCTGTTCCAGTAATTTGTCGACTTCGGCGTTATGGTAACCAATAAAATTGAACTGCCCCGGCTTTTGCTGGCTGGAATGCCAGATGGCGTACTGGTCAGGCTCCAGCCCTAACTGCCAGCCCAGCACCACAGCATCAAAATCGCCGGTTTTGATAAAGCGGGTAATAAAACTGGCCCATTCAATAGAGCGGATACGGATATCAATGCCCACTTCTTTCAGGCGGCGCTGAATGATCACTACCGTTTTTTCACGTTCTTTATTACCGTGATTTGTGAGTACTTCAAAAGAAAGTTTCCTGCCATCGCGCTCAACATAGCCATCGCCGTCACTGTCCCTGTAGCCTGCCTCAGCCAACAGGTCGCGCGCCCGTTGCGGATCGAAAGGATAGGGTTTTAACTGGGGATTACTCCAGCGCGTGCCTGGTTTGTAAGGCGAGGCAATTTGTTCACCCAGGCCGAGATAAACGCCATCTATGATTTCCTGCTTGTCTATGGCGTAATTAATTGCCTTGCGGATGCGCACGTCATTAAACGGCTGCCGTTTCAGGTTAAAGCCCAGGTAGGTATAACTGTTACCCAAGGCTTTATACTGATTCAGCCTGGCTTGTAGCTCAGGGCGTGATGGAATAATGCGTGCATAGGTGATCGGGTCCATGTTCATGCTGTCGATATGGTCGGCCATCAGCTCAAGAAATTGCGCACCTGCGTCGGGAATAATGCGTTCTATCAAGGTCGAGATTTGCGGTTGCCCCAGCACCGCTTTAGGGTTGTGTTCCAATTTTAAATACTCGCCGTGCCGCCATTCCTTGAGCTGGTAATAATGGCTGCCTAAAGGCTTCTGCGCGAAGCTGGACGTGTGTATATCCTGGCCGGCCAGTTTATGTTTGGGCATTATCTGTAAACCGGCCCAGCTATCCAGAGCCGGTGAAAAAGCCTGGTCATAGTGCACGACAAAAGTCAGTTTATCCGGCGTTTCGGCTTTGGTGACTAGCTGGAAATCGGATGCGTAAGGGCTGCGGGTTTTTTCATCAATGATCAATTGCCAGGTGAAATATACATCCTCGCTGGTCAGCGGGTGGCCGTCAGCCCATACCAGGCCGGGCTTTAAGTGAAAAGTAATGGTTTTCTGGTCGGCTGCCACTTGCCAGGATTCAGCCAACTCACCAGCTAAATCCAGATTTTTGTCATAAGTCAGCAAGGTGTTGAAAATGTTGGCGGTAATCGCGCTGGAAGCAGATTCTCCAGCCACCATAAAAATCAACCCGCTAGGGTCTGATGGCATGGCATCGATGAAGGTACCGCCTGATTGTGAAGGGTAGGCTTGATTGTATGGTGTGTTATTTTGCTCGGTAACATCTGCGCTGCAGGCCGCCAACAAGCCACACAAAGAAATAATCAGGAAATAACGATGAGCCATGTGCAATACGGTGTGTTTGCCAAGTTTAAAAGTCAGGATAGCCGTCGAATTTCAGGCAGAGCACTCATCATATACAAATTCTATTATTTATGACTGGTTTTACTCTTTTTTGTAGGCGATGTAGAAGTTTTTTTAGTAGAGGAAGACGACTTGCCCTTAGATGACGATTTTGTTGACCGTTGGCTAGTGCTGGATGAGGACTTCCTGTAACTGGCTTTGGTAATGTGTGCACCAGAACTCTTCTTACCCGAAACGCTGGTCATACTCTCTTGCTGTTCAAATTGGAGGGTTTGGCCGACGGTTAAGCTTTTGCTCTTTAAATGGTTTTGCTGCATGATTTGTTTGGAGCTGACGCCATAACGCTTCGCCAGTTTAGAAAGGGTATCGCCTTGTTTCACTTTGTGTGAAATAGCTGTGTATTTATTTGACGCCACTTTTTCAACGGCCACTTCAATCGGGATTTGCGCCATGGCCACCGCATCAATCGGTTTGGTAAGTGTCGAATGGTTACCGGCAGGCACCAGCAATGTCCTGCGCACAACCAGGTTCCTGTTCGGTTTAAGGTTATTGGTAGCGCTCAACTCATACAGGCTGATATCAAAGCGATTGGCAATGTCGCCCAAACGTTCTCCACGTTTGGGGTGATAACTATGCCAGTTGGATAAAGGGCGCGTATAACCATTTAAATTATTAGTGAAATTACTCGCGGCCCAAGTCGGTAACAACAGTTTCTGGTAGCTGTTTTCAGTGATCAGCACCGGGCGCGTGAAGCTGGGGTTCAGTGCGGTAAATTCTTCAAGAGAAATGCCTGCCAGTTCAGCCGCCAGTTTGGCATCAATTTTATTTGGCGCCTGTACCGTGGTGAAATAAGGTTTGTTAGGGATTTCATTGAGGGTCAGCCCATATTGTTCCGGGCGGAAAATAATATTTTTAATCGCCTGTAACTTTGGTACGTAATTACGTGTTTCGTCAGGTAATGACAAATGCTGGTAATCGGTAGGCAAGCCCAGCTGGCGGTTGCGTTCAATGGCGCGCGCCACTGTGCCTTCACCGGCATTATAGGCCGCCAGTGCCAGGTCCCAGGCGCCAAACATGGTATATAGCTTTTGCAGGTAATTGAGTGCCGCTTGTGTCGCCGCGGTCACGTCTTTGCGTGAGTCTTTCCAGTAGTTTTGTTTAAGGCCGAAATCTTTACCGGTAGAAGGAATGAACTGCCAGATACCTGAAGCCTTGCTGGTGGATAAGGCTTTAGGGTTAAAGCCGCTTTCAATCATGGGCAGCAATGCGATTTCGGTTGGCATCCCACGTTTTTCAACTTCCACCACGATGTGGTAGAGGTATTTTTTACTGCGTTCCAGCATGCGCGAGACATAATCAGGGCGTGATGCGTACCATTGCTCGTGTTTATTGGTGTAGGTGGAATCAATGTCCGGCATATTGAAGCCGTCACGCACGCGGTCCCACAAGCTCTCTTGCAGTGTCAGTGCATCTTCGAACTGGTAGGTGGAACTGTAACTTTCAGGATCGGTTTCGCCAAAGCTTTCATCATAACTGCCATTATCCGTCGACAGGGTCGCTGGCTCTACGTACTCGGCCATCCCCAATACGGGAAAGGCTGAAAAAATAATACATAGCAGTAATTCATTAAAACGCATGACGGTGTTTCTAAATCCTGAGACTGATGCACAAGGCCATATCCGAAAACTGGTTATCCGGGCATAAAAACCTGTGCATGCATTGATCAAACCTGAGTGGCCGTTGAGCCATGTCAAACAACATGCAACGGCATATTAAGTGACGTAACGTACACGAGCGCTTAAAGGAGGACATCATTCTACGTTAATTTCAATGTGAGACAACCCCTTGCACAGCGGCTGACTTTGTGCGTGCGCATGGCTTGGGCTAGAACACATTTCGCCGTCCACGCAGCTCGGTAAACACATCCACAGGCTGCCAGTCATGAAATTCTTTTTCTCGCGAAAGTGATAGGCAACGCAAAAAAGGATTAGTTGCTTTTTCCAATGCCAGCGTCGTCGGCAGTGTTGGTTTATTGTCTTGGCGCAGTAAGGCGGTATCTTGCGCACGGCGCTGCAAGGCGGTGTTTTTCGGTTCTACAGTCAGCGCAAATGCGATGTTATGCGCGGTGTATTCATGGGCCGGGTAAATCAGTGTTGCAGAAGGCAAGGCCGCAATACGTTGCAGCGACGCATACATCTGTGGCGGGGAGCCTTCGAACAAACGGCCGCATCCGGCGCCGAAAATAATATCGCCGCTGAATAAATGCTGCTGGTTGATGTAAAAAGCAATATGGTCTAGGGTATGGCCTGGTAACGACATTACTTCGCAGGATAACCCCGCAAAGGTCTTGAATGTGATCTGGTCGCCATCTTTGACTCTGAAGGCATTGAGTGCACGGTAGCCTGAATGGTCATTGTCAGGCGCATAAACCGGGCAGCGCCAGTGTTGCTGCAAAGCCAATGCGCCACCCGTATGATCCGCATGATGATGGGTCAGTAAAATACCGTCCAGCTGGTAGCCGCCAGCCTTTAATACCTGTTCGACCACCGTAGCATCGCCCGGGTCAACCACCAATGCGTGTTTGCCAGCGTGAATCAACCATAAATAGTTATCGCTAAAAGCGGGCAGGGCAGTGATTTGTATACTTGCAGAAGTTTCTTGCATCACGCATCATTGAGAAAACGCTCACTGTTGTCAAGAACAGGTGCGACTCACCCTGATTTATGGATGATAAATACATACACCGGAGCCCATATTGCAGTCTAACCAGCCAGCTTCCTTTGATGCCACCGCGCTAGGACACTATATTGCACGCTGTGAGACAGCGATTTACGAGCAGGCAGTGGCAAACGTATTCGGCTTTCATGCATTGCAGTTAGGCTGGGCTGGTTATGACCTGCTGGCGCAGAGCCGTATCCCGTATAAACATTATCTACATGAGCAGGTGCAAAAAGAAAATGCTTTGCTTTGTGAGCCGGAGTTTCTACCGCTGGCTGAAAACTCTGTTGATCTGATTTGCATGCCGCATGTGCTTGAGCAATGCCATGACCCGCGCCAGGCATTGCGGGAAGCTTTTCGCGTACTGGTGCCGGAAGGCACTTTGATTCTAACCGGCGTAACGCCTTTCAGCTGCCTGGGATTGCGGGCAAGGGTAGGTTGGTTCAAGCAGGCCGGGGCATTTAAGCGTTTATTCACCGCCCGCCGCATCAGGGACTGGCTGAATGTACTGGGGTTTGAAATTGTGCAAAGCAATTACCTGATGCATGCGCTCCCTATCAACGACCACAGCTGGCTTGAGCGGCAAAGCAGGCTGGAGAAGTGGGGTGCTTGCACCTTTGGCATGACTGGCGGCGTTTATTTTCTGGTGGCCAAAAAACGTGTGCTAAACGTGCTTCTGCTTAAGCCAGACTGGAAAAAATCCCCCTTGAACCAGGCCCTACAAGCGCAAAAAAGCCGCACGCGCATTCAAAATAAAGTGCAAAAACAGTTAAAATGCGCGGATGTCGATACAAAGCTGGATTGAAATGTACGCGGACGGGGCCTGTAAAGGTAACCCGGGGATAGGTGGTTGGGGCGTTTGGCTGAAGGCCGGGCTGCACGAAAAGGAATTGTTTGGTGGTGAGGCGCTGACTACCAATAACCGCATGGAGTTGATGGCGGTAATTCAGGGTCTGCAAGCCTTAAAAAAACCTGCGCATATCAAAATTTATACCGATTCCAGTTATGTGCAAAAAGGCATGACCGAATGGATCAAAGGCTGGAAGCAGAAACAGTGGCGGACAGCAGATAAAAAACCGGTCAAGAATGCAGATTTATGGCAAATGCTGGATGCACTGTCAAGCCCGCATACCATAGACTGGATCTGGGTCAGGGGTCACGCTGGCAATGTGGGTAACGAGCGCGCGGATGTGCTGGCAAATCAGGGCGTTTTAACCGTCGCAAAAACATAATCCATCCTATCAATACTTTTCAAAAGCACAGGCATGAGACAAATTTTTCTGGATACCGAAACCACTGGTTTATACCCTGACCAGGGGCACCGGATTATAGAAATCGCCGCGGTAGAGATTTTTAACCGCAGGCCTACGCAGCGGCATTTCCATGTCTATATCAACCCTGAACGCGAGATTGATGCCGGTGCGCAAGAAGTGCATGGTATCTCGCTGGAATTTTTGCAGGATAAACCGCTGTTTGCCCAAGTGGCAGCCGAGTTTGTGGAATTCGTGCGCGGGGCTGAGTTAATCATCCATAACGCCCCGTTTGATATGGGCTTCCTGAATATGGAATTAGCCAGGCTGGGATTGGATAAACTGGAAACGGCTGTCAGCGGCATCATTGATACGCTGAAAATGGCCAAAGAATCGCGCCCCGGCCAGCGTAACAACCTGGACGCATTATGTCGCCACTTTGGTATTGATAACTCTAAACGTACGCTACACGGCGCCTTGCTGGATGCGGAATTGCTGGGTGAAGTCTATATCGCGATGACGCGGGGACAGGAAAGCCTGTTGATGGAGCTATCCAGCACGGTTGAACAGGTGTCTCACGACAGCGTTGCCGTTGATCTGAATAGCCTGAAGCTGCTGACGGCGGATGTAGAGGAATTAGCCGCGCATGCCAAGTACATTGAAGGCATGGCCAAATCTGGCGCAACGCCCTGGTAAATTCCGGTTTTAGTTAACTCTGGTTTTAATTAAAATTCGGAACAACGCACTAGGCAAACGCATCTGTCCAGCTGTTAGGTGTTTCGTACAGCCTGACTTTGATCAGTTTGAGATGATTGTCAAAGGTACCGTGATATTGCGCTTTGAGTAATTTAAACGCTTCGGCAGCCATATTTTCTGCAGTAGGGATAGTCGGGAAGATAATCGTCTTGTGCTCAGGCAAGCTATTAAGAAAATCCAGTACAGCGGTATCGCCTTGGTAGACCAGGAAAGCGTGGTCCCAACGATCGACAATGGTTTCTCTGGCAATGCGCTTGACGTCGGCAAAGTCCATCACCATTCCGTTTTCTGAAGCGTGTTCAGCCTGAATAATGTCACCCGATAAGGTAATCTCTATCGCGTAGCGGTGACCATGTAAATTGCGGCATTGACTTTTGTGATCAGGAATACGATGACCAGCATCGAACTCCAAGCGTGTAGTAATTTCCATGACGATATTATATCAGTAACCATGCAGCACACTCTGCACGAAAATCGCTCACACTATTAATATAAATCGTCAATATTCATCAATGCATCTTCATCAGCAGAGTAATGCTTATGACTTTTTTCATAGCTGCCATAGCTAGTGTCAAAATCATCCACTTCATCGCCAGCAAAGTCTTCCAGCATTTGGTCGATACGTTTAAATTTGTCGGTCGGTCCGGCTTTTTGCAACATAATTCACTCCTTGATGGTAGTTGATATTGCTCAAACATGTCAGTCATGACATTCTTACCGTAATCATTAGCATAGACTGTGCCAAAGCCGGGTTTAGTTCCTGTGTTTGCCCAGCGATTGAGAGTGAAAAACCAAAATAACATCCGTAATCAACAGAACAATTGCGCTAACTAATTGTCTGTAAAGAATTAATATAAATGTTGTTGCTAAATTATCAGGAGAAAAGTAATGCGTGGTTTGATCATCGCTTTGTGCACTTTAGGAATTTCTACGATGGCCAATGCTGACTGTTTACCTTTCTATCAACACCAGTTCAAGACCCTGCAAGGTCAAACTGTCGATTTTTGTCAATTTCAGGATAAGCCGATATTAATCGTGAATACTGCCAGCAAATGTGGGTTCACGCCTCAGTTTGAAGCACTGGAGTCCATTTATGAGCAATATAAGGACAAAGGCCTGATTGTGATCGGATTCCCATCCAACGACTTCAAGCAGGAACCAGGCAATAACAAGCAGGTGGGTGACTTTTGCAAACTGACCTATTCTGTCAAGTTTCCCATGGTGGAAAAATCCAGTGTCACCGGTGCCAGCGCCAATCCACTATATCAGCAGCTTATCCAGCAAACCGGTAAAGCGCCGCAATGGAATTTCTATAAATATCTCATTCTGCCGGGCGGGCAAAAAGTGTATTCATTCAACAGTATGACACGTCCGGACAGTGAAGAAATTCTGGGAAAGATAAAGCCATATTTAAAGCAGTAAATTTGCTTGGGATTAATTGCGTTGCTTTTATTAATCGCGGCTTTTGCGCTAGAGCACTTATCATTAAAGCCTAAAGCTGGAAACGCTTTGAAGGCTGTAAATGTTTGTCCGTTTAAGGGATAAACATACAATAAAGTAAGTTTTCACGCTGATTGGTGAATGGAAATGTGCCCTAAGCCCTTATAATCCGCTGTCAGGAATGATGAGTCTTTGGTGCACTTACTCCTGATTTTCCCAACACATTTAATCCGTTTGATGCCTAAACCATGTGAACTATGCAATTTATGAATGAAGCAATCTAATGGGCATTCAAATTGAGTACCTGCCTTTCGCAGCGTTAAACCGTCAGCCCCCTTCATGGCAAGATAAGGTGCTGGGTGTAGTCAGCTTTGGCGATTCTGCAGACGATTTAAAAGGCCGTCACCTTCACGGCCATATTCCGGAACTTTATCTGGGTGCGCCTGTACTGGGTGGCAGCCAGTTAGCCAGCGAAGCCTTGCTGGTTGATTCACTCACCACGGAAATTGGTCAGCCGCTAATCAGCGATAAGCGTGGGCAAATCCGCTACCGGCTTAGCGAGCATCTGCTATTTGGCGTGATCAACCTGGATGATTCACCTGAATTTACCAAGCCAGGTGTTGCCAACGCCATTCCAGCGCTCCAACAAGTGACGGAAATCGCTTACCACCAGATATTCACTTTGCTGGACGAACTTGGTTATAGCCATGTTTACCGTTTCTGGAACTACATGACCGATATCAATGGCAATAGTGGAGATCAAGAAGGCCTGGAGCGATATCGCCAGTTCAATATTGGTCGCAAAAACGTATTCGTGCATGTGGGCAGGGAGCAGGGCCAGCAATTACCGGCAGCATGTGCACTTGGTTTGCGTACCGGACCGTTAAGCATTGCGTTTTTGGCAGGTAAAAACCAGGCGGTAGCGATCGAAAATCCGCGCCAGGTCAAGGCTTACCATTATCCGGAACAATACGGCCCGCTTACCCCAAGCTTTTCGCGTGCAACTTTAGCGCAAATAGGCCAGCAACTTTGCTTGTTCATCTCGGGGACTGCGAGTATCGTGGGCCATGAAACGCTACATGCCGGGGATATTGTTGGCCAGACCAATGAGACTTTAGTCAATCTTGAGGCGGTAGTCAGCGAAGCTAACCGTATCCAAGGGGGACCCGTGTTCGATCTTTCCAACGCCTGTTTAAGGGTATATGTGCGCCATGCGGCTGACCTGGATAGCATTCGTGAAACATTGCAGAATCATTTCAACAATCAGGTGAAAGCAGTATTTGTGCAGGCGGATATCTGCCGCGAAGCGTTGCTGATCGAGATTGAAGCAACCCTGCAACAAGCAATCACTGCGCACTCGGCATGAAAACCGGCCAAACGCTCACGTTTCTATTCTCCAGCTTGCTAGCGCGCATCTATGATTATTTTGTATTGTATGCAGGCTTGATCTGGTTAGGTTTCCTGAGCCTGTGCTGGACACTGATCGCCAGCCTGCTTTATTTCTTGCTGCCCGAACGCAAAGGGCTATATCTTGGCCGCTACGTCATCATGATGTCTTTTCGCCTGTACCTGGCCAGCCTGAGCTTATCGCAGCGTTGCAGCTTTGACCTGTCCGAACTCGATGCACTCCGCAATGATGAGCCTTTGATCATCGCGCCTAACCATCCGTGTTTGCTGGATGCGGTCATGATTATCTCCAGGTTGCCGAATGTCGCCTGCGTCATGAAGTCTCAATTGATGAATAATGTTTTCCTTGGCGCAGGGGCGCGCCTGGCACGTTATATCCCTAACGAGCCGATACGTCAGATGGTGATGCAGGCAACCAGGGACTTTAAAACCGGTAGCCATTTGTTACTGTTCCCGGAAGGGACGCGTACCGTGCGTGCTCCCATTAATGCCTTGAAGGGCAGCATCGCCGTGATTGCCCAGAAGGCGAAAGTACCGGTGCAAACAGTGATTATT
>DATHWT010000048.1:0-5849 GCA_035460345.1 Methylophilus sp.
GCCATTCAGGAATGCAAAGGCATCAGCTGCAGGGCGATTGACGAGAACAGTCGCATAATTCGGGTAGACTTCGACCACTTGGCCGTTAGTAATCACACGCGTTTCAGTCGTTGAATTTTGCGGATTTTGTACCTTGGGCTCTACTTTGACAGTGCCATGGTCCACGCTGACCCGCACCAATTGCTCCAGTTTATTCACAGCGAACCGGGTACCCAATACGGTCACTCGTGCAGTGTCTGTTTCTACAATGAACGGACGATCCGGATCTTTGGTCACTTCAAAAATGGCTTCACCTTCTTTAAGCAATACGTGGCGCTCATGCCGGTAGTAAGTGACTTCCATATCACTTTTGGCGCTTAACGTGACATGCGTGCCGTCATCCAGTGTTTTAAACGCAATTTGGCCGACCGGGTTTTGCGCTGCCATCTGCATGACAGGCGTGGCTTGCCAATCAAGGTATTGCTGGTGGAAAACATAACTCATGATGCAAAGTAAACTGACCAGGAACAGTTGCCCGATATGGCGCTGCTTTGTTTTACGTTTAGCTTCCTGCGCTAAAAACACTTGCTGTTCGGCTTCATCCGCCAGCGAGGATAATGACTCAGGCGAGCTCATTCTTTGCATGGCGCGCCTGATACTTTCATACTCGGAGGCATGCATAGGGTCATCTGCCAGCCATTGCTCGAATGCGTCGCGCTCTGGCGTACCATGTGAGTGCTCACGCATCCGCAAATACCACCGTGCTGCCACTTCGCTGACTGTCATTGGTTTTAGCATTAAGTTAGTTTTAAGAGTGAATTAGCGCGCCATTTTTTCCTGGAAGGCGCGTATGTCGAGCATAGCACGAATCAGGTGTTTTTCTACCATGCTGGTAGTGATCCCTAAATGCGTTGAGATGTCGCCCTGTTTCATTTCATCCACATGATATAGCCAGAACACCTGGCGGCATTTCTTTGGCAACAGATCGATAATCCGTTGCAGGTTAAAAAGCATCTGCCGCGTTTCGTATATCTGCTCGGGCGAGCATTCAAGAATGGTTGCAGTTTCGTCTATCTGGTCTTCTTCTACAAAGCGGGTGCGATAACGGTACTCATCCACCATCAGGTGATTGACGATGCCATTCAGGTAGGCTTGTGGCGACTCTTCCCTGGCCGGGTGGCTGGAGACCGCAAAATAGACTAAAGCATCATGCAGGATATCTTTTGCACGTTGCACACACGCCGTGCGTCTTCCTATGCGCCGAAGCACATCCGTATACGCCCACTGCAAATCAATCCCAGACCATGCTAATGAATCACTCATATCCCACCACCAAAAATTTTTATTTCAGTGAATTAGGTGCAAAACACGTGCCATTACATTTATTTGCATTAAGCGACTGATTCTCAATTATAAAAATTAAGGATAGGGAATTTTTCCCGATTAAATTCGGGTTGAATGCAGCCATTTATTCAATAATTGGTTAATTACAACCATATTTAACCAATTTGTTTACAGGTTAAAAACCCACTCAAAACTTTGCTGTAGCGAGTATTTTTCATTGCAGTGTTACAGGGCGGGCGTCAGTTTTCTGTGCGGAGGATTTTAGTGAGAACTGGCTGGTTTATTAGCAAAGTTGCACCCTTGAAAAAGGGTTAGCACGGCATGCTGTCATTGCCCCGGATATTGGAAAAATCTCCAATCCCGGGGCAGGTGTCGCCAGCATCACCTCAATTTCAGTGATGCTTGTTAATGCGCTGATGGCGGCATCTTGCGGATTTTAGAAACAGCCTTGGCACTGGTTTCTTCAAGGTTATGGTTCCAGGCTTTCTGCATAAAACTCACCAGTTCAGCCACTTCAATATCATTTAATGTATGGCGGAATTTAGGCATATTGAATGGCGCTGCAACGCCTTGCGGTTTCAGTTGCGGCGAGCCGTTCAGAATCACATTGATCAGGGAAGACGGATCCGGGTCCATCACTGCAGGGTTACCGGCAAGTGGTGACAAATAAGGCGCAACCCCCTTGCCATCTGCCCCATGACAGGCCGCGCAATATTGCTGGTAAAGCCTGGCACCCTGAAACTTCGTCGGCTGCTTGAGTTGAGCCAGAGTACTGCTGGCATTGTACTGATAGGGCTTCTGGCCTTTGTCGTCAGTGCCATGCACGGTTTTGAGGTATTTGGAAATGCCGGTTAAATCCTCAACACTCATGCCTTCTGTACTGTTGTTGATCACCGCCGTCATGGTGCCGAATGCAGAACTATGCTGGTTGGCACCGGTTTTGAGGTAGACGAGGATATCGCCTTCTGACCACCGGCCCAGCCCGGTATTGTGATCACCGCGCAGATTGGTTGCTGACCATCCTTCAAGCACTTCGCCACTCAAGAAGTGATCTGATTTTTCTGTGAGTGCTTTTTCCTGGAACGCTAATCCACGTGGCGTGTGGCAAGCACCACAATGTCCCAGACCCTGTACAAGATAAGCGCCGCGATTCCACTGGGCATCCTTTGCCGGATCAGGTTTGTAGATTTCTTTATCGAGGAAAATGGCATTCCAGACCGCCAGGGGAAACCTGTAATTCAACGGCCAGGGAATCTCACTGGCTTTATTGGCCTGACGCACCGGTTTCACTCCATTCATGAAATATACATACAGGTGATGAATATCCTGATTGCTGACCTTGGCATACGATGGGTAAGGCATCGCGGGGTAAAGATGATGCCCATCTTTTGCTACGCCCCGCCGCAGGGCTTTGGCAAACTCAGTTTCGGTATATTTACCGATGCCGGTTTCAGGGTCAGGCGTGATATTGGTGGTATAGATGGCGCCAACTGGCGTCAGCATGGGCAGTCCACCGGCAAAATCTTTACCGTGCGGGGCGGTATGGCATGACACACAATCCCCCACCCTGGCCAGGTATTCCCCTCTTTTGATATCAGCAGGACTCACGGCAAGCGCATGTAAAGAACAGGCTAAGGTGACAATGGTGAAGCATATCCTGGTAAGGCGTGATGTTATTTTCATCGTGATTCCTTATGCCTGTAATTGATTACCGATAGGAAGCTTGCGAATGCGTTTACCGGTGGCCGAGAATACCGCATTGGCCAGGGCAGCCCCGATGGCGGCGGTGCCCGGCTCTCCGATACCGCCTGGCGCTTCGGCACTTTTGATCAGGTGCACATCAATCGCCGGCGCTTCATTGATACGCATGATGCGATAGTCGCTGAAGTTATTCTGTTCGACACGGCCATTTTTGATGGTGATCTCGTTGTGCAATACCGCGGTCAGCCCAAAAATAATGCCGCCCTCGATCTGGGCGATCACGGTGTTGGGGTTGACGGTCAGGCCACAATCGACGGCACAAACCACACGATCAACTTTTACTTCACCCTGGTCATTCACTGTGACATCCACCACCATGGCCAGAAAGGTACCAAAAGCGTGCATGACAGAAACGCCACGGCCCTTGCCTTTAGCCAAAGACTGGCCCCAGTCGCTTTTACTCACGGCTGTTTGCAGCGCTGTTTTCAAACGTGGCGTTTTGTTCAGAAGGTCAAGCCGGTATTTCACCGGATCAGCACCAGCCAGGTGTGCGAGTTCATCAATAAAACTCTCCACGACAAATGTGCCGCGGGTGGGACCAACGCCACGCCAGAATGCCGTTGGCACATCACGCGGCTCGACACGCACATAATCTACATACAGGTTGGGTAACTCGTAGGGAGGGTCAGCGGATACTTCGACTGCATCCGGATCCACCCCATTTTTGACAGCTGGCGGTGCAAAGCGCGCCATGATGGAAGAACCGACAATACGATGCGACCAGGCGACTGGTTTGCCGTCAGCATCCAGCCCGGCAGAAATGCGGTCATAATAATAGGGCCGGAACATATCATGCTGGATATCTTCTTCCCGCGTCCAGATCACCTTGACCGGTCCTTTGACCTGCCTGGCAATTTTGACTGCCTGTACCACACCATCAAACTCCAGGCGCCTGCCGAAACCACCGCCGATCAGAAAATTATGTAATCTGACTTTTTCAACCGGAATACCCAGGGTTTTGGCTGCCATGCCTTGCGCAAACGTCGGGATCTGCGTACCTACCCAGATGTCGCAGCCGGTGGCACTCACTTCCACCGTGCAATTCATCGGCTCCATCGTCGCATGCGCCAGGAACGGCTGCTCATAAACCACAGCATGTGTTTTACTGGCACTTTTGAATGCCTTGCTGGCATTGCCCTCTTTTTTGGCAACGGCGCCTGGTTTCTTGGCCGCTTCCCTCAAATCATTGATCAGATCACTGGTGGTGACATCCGTACTCTTACCTTCGTCCCACTTGATATCAAGTGCGCCCAGGCCACGTTTAGCCGCCCAGGTGTGTATACCGATCACCGCCACCGCGTTATCTGCTTTCACTACCTGCAGCACACCGGGCATTTTCAGGGCACGGCTGTCGTCCACGCTAATCAGCTTGCCGCCAAATACCGGGCTGGTGGCGATGATGGCAAATTTGACCTTGTCAGGCGCTGCATCTATGCCAAATTTTGCCAGGCCATTGACCTTGTCCGGCGTATCCAGCCGTCTGGCTGAAGTACCAATCAGTTTGAAATCTTTGGGGTCTTTAAGGGAGACTTCTTTCGGAACGGGTAGCGTGCTGGCAACCTTCACCAGTTCTCCGTAGCCCAGTTTGCGTCCGGAAGCATCGTGATACACAACACCCGACTTCGCGTAACAGGCAGATGGTTCAACCTTCCATTTCTGGGCGGCGGCAGAGATTAAAAGTGTGCGGCAAACGGCACCCGCCTGACGCATGGGATCCCACAGTGCACGGATAGAGGTAGACCCACCTGTCACCTGAGCACCCAACATGGCATCTGCATATAGCTTGTCGTTAGGCGGCGCATGTTCCAGCTTGACCGTCTGGACATCCACCTCGAGCTCCTCTGCCAGCAACATGGGGATAGAGGTATAAACACCCTGCCCCATTTCAACCTTAGGCATAATCATGGTGACGACACCGTTAGCATCAATCTTGATGAATGCATTGGGTGCCAGGATATCCTGCTTGTCATTCTCCGTATACGCCTGAGCCTGCTTGCTCTGGCTCAGCGCCGGCAAGCTGATGCTCAATACCATCCCGCCTGCGGTAGTGGCACTGATGGTAGCGGCAAACTTAAGAAAATCGCGGCGTGGAGGATTGGCGACCGTATGGGTGTTGGATAAGCCCTGGATCAGACCTTGTGACATGATCAGGCCCCTTCCTTGGATGCAACCTTGATGGCAGCACGAATTCTGGGATACGTGCCACACCTGCAGATATTGCCTGCCATCGCAGCATCGATTTGCTTGTCATCAGGATGCGGGTGCTGACCGAGCAGCGAACAAGCAGACATGATCTGGCCAGACTGGCAATAACCACATTGCATCACTTCCAGATCCAGCCAGGCTTTTTGAATAGACTTGCCTGCCGCAGTCTCCCCGACGGCTTCAATCGTCGTGATCTTCTTGTCACCGACAGCAGCGATGGGCAGTACACAGGATCGCGCGGCCTGACCGTCAATATGTACAGTACAGGCGCCGCATTGCGCGATACCACATCCGAACTTGGTTCCGGTTAATCCTACGATATCCCGGATTACCCAAAGAAGAGGCATATCTCCAGGTGCATCCACTTGGTGGGTGGTGCCGTTAATACTCAAGCTGACCATTTTTAAATCCTTCCTTGAAAGGGGCGCATCACTGTGTGATGTCGTTTATTGATTTTTAGATGACGAATATGCGATTCAGACAGATAGAGATTGGAACAATTCCAAAACTGAGGCAAGTAAAAATTTCTCAAACTCTTGCCTAAAGCTATCAAATGATGA
>DATHWT010000049.1:0-12372 GCA_035460345.1 Methylophilus sp.
AAATCGGATAAATCCAGGCTATGCTGGAACTCCAGCTCTTCCTGCAATAAATGCTGCTGCACAGCTGTGAGCTTGGGCATGACTTGCTGGGCCGTCATCGCCCGCCAGCCTTGCCCGCGCTGGTTGTGTGACTGATCATTAAAGTCCAGCCCGGCAAAATGCATGCGTGCCAGCGTCAGCGCCACCGCTTCAATCTGCGCCAGATTTGGCTGGCTGACATCACTGCCTTTCAGGCAGCTGACCATCAATGCCGGTTTGCCATGAATGCGGTGCAGGGCGACGCCATTGCTATCTGCAATCGGCCTCGGGCACAGCACGCCATGCCGTGACAAATGCGCCAGCAAATGCACAAAATAAGGCAGCTCATCAAAGTCATTTTTTTCGAACACCGTCAGCACAAATCGCGCCTGACTGGTTTCAACAAAATAATTGGTATTGGTGATACCGGCAGCAATGCCGCGCAGCGTCTGCAATTCGCCAATATTAAAAGGCGTCAGCCACTCGCGCACTTCTTCCAGACTCAGGGTGGTAAAAACAGACATGTGATTTACAGGCCCGCCCATTTCGGGCAGACCTCAAAAAATAGAATTAGAATCGGAACAGTGTCCATTTAGGCACAGAAAGCGGACGGGTCGGGCCATCGTTGACCCAGTCACCATTGCGGTCCTCACGGTGCAAGTAATAAGGCTTGCCGCTAGGTGGCGTCACCTTGACCATGTAGACGTCGCCATTAATGCTGTACTCCTCAAGCTCGTTTTCGCCATCTTTGCGTTTGGAGATAGTTGGCTGGTCAATCGGCTGGCCTTCAATGATTTTTGGCGGCGAAGGGACTTCCTCCAGCAACTCTGCATTGCCAGGGGCGGCTGCCCAAACCGGAAATGCAAAACCGGCAGCACAAACAACAGCAAGCAAAAAACGGGGAAAATCGCGCATGGAGAACTCCTTAATCAGTGATTGCTATTCTAGCAAAAAGCTGCCACTAGTCGTCATCTGCAATCACAATAACCGCGAAATAATTATACAGAGGCATTAAACGAACAAACGCGGTGTATCTAGAGCGAATTTTCTGTGTCAAACCATTACAGATAAAGCTGCAATTTGCGCTCTGCGGGGGTGAGCTCAAACCCTGTCGTTTCATAATGCTTGAAGATGGCATCTACGATTTTTTGCGGCTCGTCAATGATCTGGATTAAATCCATGTCTGCTTCAGATGCCATGCCCTCTGCCACCAGTGTATTGCGTAACCAATCGACCAACCCTGACCAATACTGGCTACCGACCAGGATAATCGGCAGTTTGCGGGTTTTGCCGGTTTGCACCAGCGTAATCGCTTCCATCAACTCATCCAGTGTGCCAAAGCCGCCAGGCATCACCACAAACGCACTGGCATATTTGACGAACATCACTTTACGCATGAAGAAATATTTAAAGCTGATGCCGATATCCTGGTAGGGATTACCATGCTGCTCAAACGGCAGCCTGATATTCAGGCCCACACTGGCCCCGCGCCCGGGGAAAGCACCTTTATTGGCAGCTTCCATAATGCCGGGGCCGCCACCTGAGAGCACGCTAAAGCCGGAATCTGAGAGTAATCGCGCGATTTCTTCAGTCTGTTGATAGTAAGGATGATCCGGCTTGGTACGCGCACTGCCAAAAATGGACACCGCAGGCATGATTGCCTTGAGATTTTCAGTTGCCCCGACAAATTCAGCCATAATCTCAAACGCATGCCAGGATTCATGGCTTGCATCAGCGCCATTGAGCAATTCCGGTTCCACCATGCTCGGCAGCTTTTGGTTATTCATACGACTGTCCTTCAAAACTCAAACAAAAATTAGTGTACATGAAGTCGCTTTGAATTGCGTAAAATACGCCATTGAATTGATCCTTTGCTCACACCCTTTTAATCAGCGCCATTCAATCAGCCCTCTCGCAGTTGCTGATTGAATAAGACATGAGAATACAACAATGAAAACCCTGCTTTTGGTAGACGGCTCCAGTTATCTTTATCGTGCTTTTCACGCCATGCCCGATCTGCGCAACTCAGCCAACGAACCGGTAGGCGCTATCCAGGGCGTGCTGAATATGCTGCGCCGCCTGCATAAAGACTATCCTTCTGAATACAGCGCTTGCGTGTTCGATGCCAAAGGCAAAACTTTTCGCGATGACTTGTACCCTGAATACAAAGCCAACCGCGTCAGCATGCCGGATGATCTGCGGGTGCAAATTGAGCCTTTGTACGAAACCATACGCGCCATGGGCTGGCCGCTGATTATTGAAGAAGGCGTTGAAGCAGACGATGTGATTGGCGCATTAGCCAAGCAGGCAGAAAAAGAGGGTATTAAAACCATCATTTCCACCGGTGACAAAGACATCACCCAGCTGGTGAATGCACATATTACCGTCGTCAACACCATGCGCGATGCCTTCCGTAAAACTGATGATGTGCTGGATGTAGCAGGCGTGGAAAACAAGTTTGGCATCCCACCCGACAAAATCATTGATTATTTAGTCCTGGTTGGCGACACCTCGGATAACGTGCCCGGCGTGGAAAAAGTCGGCCCCAAAACCGCCGTGAAATGGCTGACAGAATATGGCTCACTGGATAACATTGTTGCCAATGCTGACAGCATCAAAGGCGTGGTCGGCGACAACCTGCGCAAAGCCCTGCCCTGGTTACCGACGGCGCGTGAACTGATTACTATCCGCTGTGATGTCGGCGTATGTGAAAAATTTGATGACTTGATTCAACAGGCGCCGAATATCGAAAAACTCCATACCCTGTTTGACCACTTTGAGTTCCGCACCTGGAAGCGCGAGCTGGACAAATTATCTGATGCCTCAACTTCCGGTGCTGCCCCAACTTCATCTCCTACACCATCAGCTCCCGTTGCAGTTAAAAATGATTATGTGCCTGACACCCGCCGTCAGTACCAGGCCGTGTTTACAGAGAGTGAACTGGATAGCTGGATAACACGCTTACAACAAGCCGAGCTGGTGTGCTTTGATACTGAAACCACTTCGCTGGACCCGCTCCAAGCGAAAATCGTCGGCGTGTCATTTAGCGTCGCGCCCGGCGAAGCAGCTTATGTGCCATTAACGCATGATTACTTTGATGCGCCCGCCCAACTGCAGTTGAATACCACGCTGGAGAAACTGAAGCCTGTCCTGGAAAACCCGGCGATTAAAAAAGTCGGTCAAAACCTTAAGTACGATATGCATGTGCTGGCCAATCACGGCATACAGCTGCAAGGCATCGCTCACGATACGCTGCTGCAATCGTATGTGTTCGAGAGCCATAAGGGCCATGGCATGGATGAACTGAGCGAGCGTCATCTTGGCATCACACCGATCCCGTTTGAAGCGGTAGCCGGCAAAGGTGCCAAGCAGGTGAGCTTTAACCAGGTGACCGTTGAACAGGCGAGCGAATATGCCGCGGAAGATGCCGATATTACATTGCAACTGCATCGTGCACTTTATCCGCAAGTCGCTGAATCATCGAAGCTGGACTTTATCTATCAGCAAGTTGAAATGCCCAGCATGCTGGCATTACAGCGCATGGAGCGTCACGGAGTACTCATAGATAGCCATATGCTGAACCGCCAAAGTAATGAAATTGGTTTGCGCCTGATTGAAGTAGAGAAACAGGCTTACGAACTGGCAGGACAGCCGTTTAACCTGGGTAGTCCCAAACAATTACAGGAAATCCTGTTCGGCAAGCTGGGCATCAAGCCATTGAAAAAAACGCCTTCCGGCGTACCTTCTACCGATGAAGATGTGTTGCAGGAACTGGCACTGGATTACCCTTTGCCTAAAGTCCTGCTGGAATACCGTGGCCTGGCAAAACTGAAATCCACGTATACCGACAAACTGCCGAAAATGATTAACCCCCAGACCGGGCGCGTGCATACCAACTACAACCAGGCAGTCGCGATCACCGGCCGCCTGGCGAGCAGCGACCCTAATTTGCAGAATATCCCGGTACGAACCGCCGAAGGCCGCCGTATCCGCGAAGCGTTTATCGCGCCACCCGGCAGTCATATTGTGTCGGCTGACTATTCGCAAATTGAGCTGCGTATCATGGCGCACCTTTCACAAGATGCAGGCATGCTGAGTGCGTTTGCCAACAACGAAGATATTCATCGTGCAACCGCAGCAGAAATTTTTGGCGTTGCCAAAGAAGAGGTGGATAACGAACAACGCCGTTATGCCAAAGTGATTAACTTCGGCCTGATTTATGGCATGAGCGCATTTGGCCTGGCGCAAAACCTGAATATTGAGCGTAGCGCGGCCCAAAGTTATATTGAACGCTACTTTGCCCGCTACCCCGGCGTTCGGCAATATATGAGCGAAACACGTGAACTGGCCAAACAGCAAGGCTATGTCGAAACCATCTTTGGCCGCAGATTATGGGTGCCTGAAATCAACAGCGCCAATGGCAATCGCCGTGCAGGCGCCGAGCGTGCAGCCATTAACGCCCCCATGCAAGGCACCGCAGCAGACCTGATTAAACTGGCCATGATTGCGGTGGATAAATGGCTGCTTGAAGAAAAATTGCAAACGAAACTGATTATGCAGGTACACGATGAGCTGGTGCTCGAAGTGCCTGATGCCGAACTCGAACTGGTCAAGCAACAATTACCGCTGCTAATGCAAAGCGTCGCCACCCTGGATGTGCCACTGCTGGCCGAAGTTGGCATCGGCAATAGCTGGGAAAGTGCACATTAAGATTCATCCGTGTTAAGGTAATGTTTCGACCATTCGAAAGGGGAAATTTACTATGAAATCATCCGTTATTATCGGCATCATCCTGATTGCACTTGGCACTGCTGGCCTTTTTTACAAAGGCTTTAGCTATGAGAGTAAAGAGACCGTCGCCAAAATCGGTTCGCTCGAAGCCAGCGCAGAGGTGACTAAAGATGTTGAGATCCCGCAAGTGCTAAGCATTATCTTGATCGTTGCGGGTGCAGGGATCGCATTGGTTGGCTTGAAAAAATAAGCTGACCATCAATCCGTATCAGTCTTTTCTGACAAGTTTTTCCTACATGCTCTGACAGATTAAGCATGGCGTAACTAATAATATTGCTGCTCAAACATTTGATAACAACAATGAGGAAATGACTATGATTTGGACCATCGTAATTGGCATTATTGCTGGCTGGTTGGCTGGCTTGATTATGAAGGGTGATGGCTACGGCCTGATCTGGGATTTGATTTTGGGGATTGCTGGTGCTGTTGTAGGTAGTTGGCTGTTTGGATTACTGGGCTTAAGCGCAAGCGGCGGCCTGATTGGCAGCATCGTGGTAGCAACCATTGGGGCGATATTTCTGATCTTCCTGTCAAGGGCATTGCGCAAGGGCTGATTTACCAGGCAATAACCAGATAAGCATCAAAAAAATGGCGATGACTGAAAAAGTCATCGCCATTTTTCTTTTTGTTCTCCGCCTTTTGCTCTGACCAGGCCAGCATTAAATATCACACAGCTGGAGGTATAATACCCTGTCATTCATCCTCTATTTTACTCATCATGCAGTCCTTTGGCATCTACATTATTGGCGACGAGATCTTGTCCGGCAAACGCCAGGATGCGCATCTTGGCAAAGTGATTTCATTGCTTTCTGCCCGTGGCCTACCACTAAGCTGGGCCTACTTCATTTCCGACATTCCCGATCAGATTACCAGCCACTTTAAGGCAAGCATGGCGCGCGGCGACGTGGTGTTTAGTTTCGGTGGCATAGGCGCGACACCGGACGACCATACACGGCAATGTGCGGCAGATGCGGCGGGGGTATCAATTGAGCGGCATGTCGGGGCCGTGGCGAATATAGAAGCCCAATACGGCGTAGGCGCCTACCCTAAACGCGTACTGATGGCGGATTTTCCCAAAGGATGTGAGTTAATCCCCAACCCTATCAACCGCGTCGCCGGTTTCAGCATCAACCAGCATTACTTTGTGCCCGGCTTTCCTGAAATGGCACACCCGATGATCGAATGGGTATTGGATACTTATTACAGCCATTTATTTCACACGCTGGATTACCTTGAACAAGCCATTGTGGTGACTGAGGCCGGTGAAAGTGACCTGATTGATCTGATGAACAAAATGCTCACGCAGTATCCTATGCTAAAACTGTTCAGCCTGCCGCGCACCAATCAACGCAGGACCACTGAGCTGGGGATGAAGGGTGAAAGCGCGCTCGTCAAACAGGCCATACTCGACTTGAAAGCTGGCGTTTCAGCACTAGGTTATCCATGGGTGGATGTTTAAAAGTTTGGCGATGAATTGCCTTCCTCTCTCAGGCAGACGTAGAAGAGGTTACCTTCTAAGCTCTACGTAACATCCTGAAAGCGGCGTGATCCTGAGAAGCTATTAAAGGCCGAAACAGCGTTGCGTATGCATTGGCCATCACTAGCCTTTATTCAATGAAAAAATTCTCGTCGATACAACTTCAAATCCGCCCTTCCGCTTTTAGTCTTTTGCCTACGGTTCTAATTCCTTCCTCTCCTATTCTTAGCGCATCATCGGTTGTATGCACCGAATAGTGACCGGTGATTAAAGGATGAGGATGCTTCACTGCCGAACCAAGCACAAAATTACTGGCTCCTTGTGCTTGCAATGTTAATGGCGCAGGCTTTGAATCAAATATAGCTATTTCATTTGATAATGTTTCGCCTGAGACACGGATACTGCCTTTGTCGATTGCTAGCCAAAGGACATCATGATTGGCGGGAGGGTCGAAAGTCCATTCGTCTCCATCTTCAAGCCTGACATGTAAATAGGTCATTGGCGATATTTGTGGCAACGGACTGCTGACACCTTTGTATTCCCCAATGATGACTCGAACAACACCTACCTTTGGTATGTTGGCGGATTCAACATAAATACTTTCAGGCGCGGAATTTTCAAGTGCGCTAGGAAGTGCAAGCCACAGCTGGTATCCACGGATATGATCATGATCATGGTCAACAGCCTTCCCTGTATGCCATACCCCGTTTCCTGCTTGCATCCACTCCACGGTGCCGGCTGTGAGCACACCCGCTTTACCGGTTGAATCCTCATACTCCGCATTACCTTCGAAAATTGTGCTCACAGTGACAATGCCCGAATGCGGATGGTAACCAAACCCGCTGCTACGGCTGGCTTCCATATTAAAACTATCCAAAAACACAAAAGGCTTAATGAGTTCTCCCAAATCGCCAGGACTGACCAGTCTTGTAATGGGGCCATCCGTGTTGCCTTGAGTCCGGTGCGTAATCTTGCGTTCGGCCAAGATATCCGTTTTTTCTGCCAAAACTTGCATTTTTTATCACTCCATCATTAGGCGGTGATGCCTAGACACCACCGCTTTTAATAAAACATTAAGTTTATTTAAAGTATTTGCGGGGATTGAACTGATCACGACGTAACCAGAACACAACAAGATTTAAAACCAGTAAAACCAATGCGGGTGTTGGATCGTTATGCATTGCAAATAAATGTGCGAGCGTTGCAAAAAACATGGTGATTGCTAACCAAAGCGCACCATAAGCGGCGAATCCGGGTGTGAGTAAAGCAATCGCACCAATAATTTCCACAATGGCTGCCACATAACGTAACCACTGACCTAAGCCAATGAGATTAAATTCTTCGACTAACATAGGCACAGAAGCCAGTTTCGCCCCTGCGGCGGCTAAAAACGCCAAGGCAAGTAGTACTTGTAAAATCCAGGCACTGATATTTTTTGCTTTACTTGGTTGATATGCAATTGAAGCATCGGTCATGATCAATATCCTATTAATATTAAATATAGTTCGCGTTGCGAAAATTTGGGGCATTGTAGTTAAACGGACTGAGCTTAAGCGACCAGTTTGATCGTTTCGACCAATTGATCATCAGCTGATTGCAATGCTGCTTTTACGGCTTCTTCGCCCATAGCCACACCTTCGGCACGTATGATTGAAACGTCATGCAGGCCAATAAACCCGAGGATGGATTTAAGGTAAGTTTCCTGGTGATCCATCGCTTGCATAGGCCCAGAGGTATAAATGCCGCCACGGGAAGATACGATGATGACTTTTTTACCTGATGACAAAAGACTTTCTGGCCCTGAAGCACCGTATTTAAATGTACCCCCCGCACGAACAATATGGTCGATCCATGCCTTTAGTGATGAGGGAATACCGAAATTCCACATTGGAGCACCAATCACAATGACATCCGCTGCGAATAGCTCATTGATCACTTCATCGGATAGTTTTAATGCTTCATTCAGGACTTCATTACGCTGCTCAGGCGGTGTAAAAAATGCACCTATAGTCATGCCACTCAAATGCGGCAAAGGCGATATGTCCAGATCTCTAGTCACAACCTTGGTGTCTGGGTGATTTGTTTTGAGTTCAGCCAGAACTTTTGCGGTGAGTTTGCGCGATACAGAATGATCGCCAAGCGGGCTGCTATCTATATGTAAAACAGTATATGACATCTTAATTTCTTTCATTAGTATTAAAAAGTAACTAGATACTATATAGTTACTAAATTAAAAACAAGAAGGCACTTTTTGTTTAGTTGGTTACTTAAAGGTAAGTTATGCAAAAAGAAAAACAAAATTTAAATATCGATGCAACACAAGATCACAGCAACTGCGGATTCCGCGACTTAATGGCCAGACTGGGTGATAAATGGAGCATGCTGGTGATTGTGGTGTTGGCAGATGCAGATAATCATTGCATGCGATTTTCTGAGCTGAACCGTCAAGTAAATGGCATTTCGCAAAGAATGCTTTCTACCACCTTAAAAAATTTCGAACGCGATGGTATCGTGACTCGGCATCTTTACCCTGAAGTACCGCCACGGGTGGAATATACCCTGACAGATCGCGGCAGGGATTTTCTGGTGCCAGTGAAAGCGTTAGTGGATTGGATGATTAGTGAATGGCCGCAGATCGAAGCCGCTCGTCATCAATACGATAGTAAAAAATAAAACACATGGTGTACTAGCATTTTATATTTCACCACAGAAATGGGTGGCTTTCTTTCTCAAGCGACTAACTTCACTCTGGCTATCCATGTTTATTAAATGGAGTTGGCCTAACCTGCGAAAAGCCACGTCATGGATGATGCATGACGTGGTGTTGGAAAAGCCTTAGGTCAAGATTTCTGAGACGAAGTCGCGGTAACTGCGCAGTGGCCGTCCAAGAAGCGTAGTCAGAAAGTCAACATCGCCAGTTTCAGGAACCATCCCCTCAGTGACAAACCGTTCGCTCATCAGACGCATGTCGAATGCCATCCAGCTGGGCATAAACTGCCGGAGATTCGTCTCAAACCCGGCGGTGTCTTCACCAGCATAAGCAATCGTACGACCCAATACTTCCGTCCAGATGGCGGCGACATCTGCGCCGGTTAGCGTGTCTGGGCCAACAATATTGATGCGGTCGAGCGGAAGTGGGGCCGCGGCTTGTTCGCGACGAATGAGTTCAATAGCAGCGATCTCTGCTATATCGCGCGCATCGACCATCGCCAGACCCTTACTGCCGATGGGCATTGGATATACCCCATAGCCAGTGACCACGTCTTTGATGGTCACATCGTTATTAATGAAGTATGCAGGACGCAAAATGGTGGCGTTTAGGCCCATCTGCTCAATCATGCGCTCAACCCCGAATTTGCCTGCGAAATGCGGTACGTTGAGATAGCGGTCACTATGGATGACTGACAGGTACACAATGCGCTCAATGCCCGCCTCACGGGCGACATTGAGCGCAATCAGTGCCTGGGTAAATTCGTCAGGCACCACAGCATTGAGCAGGAATAGTGTTGAAACGCCAGAAAACGCACTACGCAACGAGTCGACGTCGAGAAAATCCCCTTGTACAACTTCCACATCCGCTGGGAAATTGGCCTTGGAAGAATCGCGCACCAGCGCGCGCACTTTAGCGCCGCGCTTAAGCAGCTGCTCAACAACCTGGTGGCCGACAGTGCCAGTAGATCCGGTAACGAGTATGGTCATGATAGTAATCCTTAGGGGATGGTTAAATTTTTTATTAAATGATTCAGTCAGAAAACGTGACGACAGTTTTGCCGATTTGGGGCTCAGTGCGATGGCGTTCAATCGCTGCAGGCAAATCGTCAAAACGCTCGACAACACTGACTTTTGACTGCAAGCGACCGTTTGCTACGTCTTCGGCGATGGCTTGAAGCCGAGCGCTATCTGGCGCGTTCTGGTACCAAAGGTCGCGACGGCCCGCGGGAGTACTCGCCACAATATTTGGGGATGCGGCACTGACAATGGCACCATGGTCGGCGAGCACAGCCCAAGAGCGATTCAGCACATCACCACCGGCATAATCGAGCACAAGGTCAATGTCGCTAACCAGGCTTTCGAACTGCGTTATGTCATAGGGAATAACGTGGTCGGCACCAAGGCTGCGGACATAGTCGGCATGGCTCTCCAATACCGTGGCATAGACCACGGCACCTGCCTGATGGGCGAACTGCACAGCGAACCCGCCGAGCCCGCCAGCTGCGCCTTGAATCAAAATGCGTTGCCCAGAACGGATAGGGCCGGCCATGTGCAGGCTTTTCCACGCAGCCACAGAGGCTAAAGGTAAGGCGGCGGCTTCCACAAAGTTCAGCGCGTCAGGTATCGGACTAAGGTTGGCTTCGTTCACCGCGACTAACTCAGCATAGGCGCCTAATCCGCCGATTGACCCCATGACACGATCGCCTTGACTCAGCCGGGTAACACCCGCGCCCACCTCTTCGACAACTCCAGCCAACTCGACGCCCAGCACGGTAGGAAGCTGCAGAGGAAAAACCTCGCGAAGAAATCCATTTCTGATTTTCCAGTCCAATCCGTTGATACCCGCTGCATGGACGCGGACAAGCACTTGTCCACCGCCTGCCACTGGAGGCTGGACTGACGAAATCTTGAGAGCGTCGATGCCCCCGTATTCGGTAAGTTGCAATGCTCGGACATGATTCATAAAAACACCTTTGAGGTTATTTAAGCCAGGTGCAAAGAATAATATGTTTTAAAATATCATGTAAGATTCTAAAATATAGATACCTTGTATCAAAAATGAGACGATATGGATCTAAATGCGCTTGAGGACTTTCAACTAGTCGCCACTCATGGTGGTTTTGGCAAAGCCAGCCGAGCCAGTGGTCGGTCTAAGGCAACACTCTCGCGGCGGATGGCAGAACTGGAAGAAGCGCTAGGTATTCGACTTATCGAGCGAGGTACACAGCGTTTGGAATTAACAGAAGCCGGCCAGCAGTTACTAAGCAGAATTGAGGGCCCCATGCACGAAGTTGCGGAAGCGGTAACATCGGCAAAGGATAGTCTTGCAACGCCGCGCGGCCGCCTGCGCATTGCAGCCCCGATTTTGTTTTCTCAGCTGGCATTCGGACGAATTGCTGCAGAATTTTTATCGATCTATCCTGAAATACAGATTGAAGTGGTAGCGGAGGATAGGGTCGTCAATCTTGTTGACGAGCATTTCGATGCCACTATCCGTATCAACCCGTCTAAAGAGAGTGAGTTGGTCGGAAGGTGTTTTGCCAGAGATAGACTGATGCTGGTTACAGCCCCATCCTTCCAAATGCCGATGGGGCAATCCGACAAACCTGTACAGGTTCCGGCAGTGGTCATGCCTACCTATCGCGACGGAGATGTATGGTCCGTCAACCACGGGCAGTTTACCATTGTGCCTAACCCTGTTTTACGTCTTACTTCGCTTTTGATGGTGCGCGATGCCATTGTTGCCGGTGCAGGCGCGGCAATGCTACCGCGATCCATCATTGGAAAAATGCTTGAAAATGGAGCTTTGGTTTCGTGGGGAAGTGCTGACCAAGAAGTCGAACTTTGGGTGCTTCACACCTCTCGCAGGCTGCAGAGCCCAAAAGTGCGTGCGTTCGTTGAATTCATGTGCACTCAATATCCAGATGGCTTGTTCAGCATCTAATAAACCGCGTTGCAGACGTCTCTGTGATATAAATCAACGGTAGGCAAATGCCTGCTTCGGGCCGGAAGCAGACAATTAAAAGTCATGTTTCTATGGATAAGTGATCACAATGGACGGCTGACGCTCAGCAAACCCGCATCTATGCCATCGCCCGGCTCAGTGTGCCTGATGTAGCCATACCACCAAGGTATTTACATCTAAACTCAAGGTTTGCGGTAAGCCCAGCGCAACATGGCCAAACCAACCAGGATCATCGGGATGCACAACCATTGGCCCATGCTCAAACCTAAAGACAGCAATCCCAGGAAACTATCTGGTTCACGCGTGAACTCGACCAGGAAACGGAAACTGCCGTAACTCAGCAAAAACACAGCAGATACCGCACCTATCGGGCGTTTTTTCGCGGAAAAAATCCATAGGATCAAGAATA
>DATHWT010000050.1:0-3408 GCA_035460345.1 Methylophilus sp.
GAAAACCAGTTATGGTTGCAGGATAGCCAGTGCGCAGATAGTCAGGCATTACATGCCGCAATGGCACAGGCAGAAGAAATATGGGTGAGTAATGTGGCCGGCGCCGGTTGGCTGGACTCGCTTGATGCAGTGAATGAAAAAATGAAGTTAATCAAAGCCTCGCCTAGCGCATCAGGCTTGAATAACAGTTACAGCATGCCAGCCCAGTTGGGCAGCGACCGCTGGTGCAGTTTGCTGGCGGTTTGGCAATTACACAAACAGGATGCCTTAGTCGTCACCGCCGGTACTGCAATGACGATGGATGCACTTGTTATTCAGCCTGAGGCTGAGGAAAAGACTGCCACTTTTATCGGTGGCAGCATACAGCCAGGCCTCAACCTGATGTGGAAAAGCCTGCAGCAGGGTGCCGCGCAACTCGATTATGAGTATCCTCACAATACAGCCATATCCAATGGTTTTGCCCATAACAGCCAGCAGGCCATGTGGACTGGCTGCATACAGGGATTGATAGCGCCTATGGCTAGCCAATTCAAGCTGCTACAGGCACTGACAAACGAACGTCAGCCCGCTTTGGTATTAAGTGGTGGCGATGCGATGATCTTGCAAAGATATTTGCCGGATGCATTGTCATTGAACGCGATTATTGTGGATAATCTGGTATTAAAAGGGCTGGCCTGTTTGGCTGAAAGTACATAACAATGAAAAGATTATTCTGGATACTGCTATTGTTAAATGTGGTCGTGTTTGCCTATTTTAAGCGCGATGCATTGTCACCCGCAGTGAGTAGCCTCAAACCCGAAGTCCATCCCGAACAAATGAAGTTACTGAGCGCGAGCGCGCTGGAAACTTACCCCAAACGCACGGTGGCTCCGGCACAAGACACTTCGCTGGTTGCCAGCCCGCCACCTCCGGAAACTGCCACTTCTGCGGCACCTGTGCCTGAAACCAAGGTTGCGGATAGAAAAGAAGCGGTCAAAACAGCTGAATCCCGTCCGTCGGTCGCTGGGATTTGTTATGAGTGGAGCAGTTTCAATACTGCCAGGGTGAATGAGGCGGTGAGTCTGGCGCAGCAATTGAATATCAAAACCCAGGTTGGCCAGACCGTATATGGCCCGGAAAATATCCGTTACTGGATTTATAAACCGCCTATGGCTACTGCCGAAGCTGCGCAAACAAAAGCAGATGAACTGCGTAAGTTGGGCGTGGAAGATTTCTTTATTGTGCAGGATGACCCGAAATGGCGTAACGCGATTTCTTTCGGTGTATTCCGCGATGAAAAGCTGGCAGATAAATTGATGGAAGACCTCAAAACCAAAGGTGTGCGCCTGCTGATTAAATCTACCCGTAATGGTGGACAAGGACAAGCGGCGGTTAAACTGCAACATGTGAATGCACAGCAATTTTCCAGTTTGCAGAAATCACAATCGCAGTTCCCTGATGCGGTACTGAAAGAAATACCTTGTCAGTAAAGTACTTTCTGAATCAAACAAAAAGCCCGCGATTGCGGGCTTTTTGTTGTTTGAAACTTGTATATTGTGAGTGTTTTTAGTTAGCGTTTTTTAGGCGGCAACATATCCGTAATCGTGCCTTCTTTCACTTCGGCTGCAAAGCAGACCGTTTCAGACAATGTCGGGTGCGCATGAATCGTTAGACCCAGATCATGTGCATCTGCGCCCATTTCGATTGCTAGTACCGTTTCTGCCAACAGCTCACCGGCATTGATACCGACAATTCCGGCACCGATAATACGATGCGTTTCTTTATCAAAAATCAGTTTAGTCGCCCCTTCGGTGCGTGCAATCGATATTGCACGCCCACTGGCTGCCCAGGGGAAGCTGGCTTTGTCAATCTCAATGCCTTTGGCTTTGGCTTCGGTTTCTGTCAGGCCTACCCACGCTATTTCAGGGTCGGTGTAAGCAACTGAAGGAATCACTGTGGCAACAAATTCGACTTTGTGACCGGCAATGACTTCGGCAGCGACTTTGGCTTCATGCGTGGCTTTGTGCGCCAGCATCGGTTGGCCAACAATATCGCCAATCGCAAAGATATGCGGCACATTGGTACGCATTTGTTTATCGACGGCAATAAAACCACGGTCATCCACGGCAACACCGGCATTCTCTGCGCCTATGTTTTTACCATTTGGACGGCGGCCGATGGAAACCAGCACGCGGTCGTATTTCTGGGTTTCTTTTGGTGCATTTACGCCTTCAAAGTCAACATAGATAGCGTCAGCTTTGGCTTCGAGTTTGGAAACCTTGGTCGAAACCATGATGCTCTCAAAGCGTTTTTCCATGCGCTTCTGCAATGGGCGAACCAGGTCGCGGTCACAGCCGGTAATCAGGCCATCCATAAATTCAACCACGCTGACTTTTGTGCCCAGTGCATCATATACGGTGCCCATTTCGAGGCCGATAATGCCGCCGCCGATTACCAGCATGCGTTGAGGAATATCGGCGAGTGCCAATGCCCCGGTAGAATCCATGATGCGCTCGTCATCCGGTGCGCCAGGGAATTTAGTGGCTTGTGAACCTGCCGCGATAATGGCGTTGTCAAAGCCTACCAACGTTGTATTGCCATCTTCAGCTGTCACCGCAATCTGGTTCGGGCTGGTGAATTTGCCAAGGCCAGTGACCACTGTCACGCCGCGTGCTTTGGCCATTTGAGCCAGGCCGCCGGTCAATTTTCCGACGACATCATTCGATTTCCAGTCACGAAGTTTGTCCAGGTCAATCGCTGGTTTGCCGAAACTCAGGCCATGACTTTCGGTTTCTTCAGCCTCAGTAATTACTTTGGCAGTATGCAGCAGTGCTTTGGAAGGAATGCATCCGACATTCAGGCATACGCCACCCAAAGTAGGGTAACGCTCAACCAGTACAACTTTCAGTCCAAGATCGGCGGCACGAAAGGCAGCCGTGTAACCGCCGGGTCCTGAGCCAAGTACCATCACCTGGCAAGTCACGTCATTGTTTGAGGTTGAAGTGACAGCTTGTGGCGCAGGTGTTTTATTTTCAGCTGTTTGGGCAACAGCTTCAGGTGCTGGAGCTGCTGGTGCCGCAGGTTTGGTTTCTGACGTAGCAGCATCGGCAGTTTCTACCAACAGAAGCAGGCTACCTTTGGCGACTTTATCGCCGACCGCAACTTTCAGTTCTTTTACGACACCCGCGTGGGATGAGGGAATGTCCATGGACGCTTTATCAGACTCTACTGTCACCAGCGAGTCTTCTTTAGCGATGGTGTCGCCGACCGCGACTAATACCTCGATCACATCGACGCTGTCAAAATTGCCGATATCCGGCACCACTACTTCAACCATTTGACTCATGAAAACCTTACATTCAGAAGAATTTTGCTATTTTAACACCAAAAAAACGATATCAGTTTTAGCGTGTTCAGCTGGCTTAGCGG
>DATHWT010000051.1:0-18845 GCA_035460345.1 Methylophilus sp.
ACGCCCAGTTCAGGGAATGCTTTTTTAAGTGCCCTGACGGTGCGCGGCACCAGGCCTTCAGGATTGTAGGCTTCTTTGGCATCCAGGCTTTTGAATTCTTGTGGCACGACCGGAAATAGCGCCAGGGCAGGAATCCCCAATTTCACACATTCTTTAGCGGTCTTCAGCAGTTCATCTATGCTCTGACGCTGTACGCCGGGCATGGATTTCACCTCTTCGATCTTGCCTTCACCTTCAAGGACGAATACCGGATAAATCAGGTCATTCACGGTGAGGACATTTTCGCGCATCAGGCGGCGGGAAAAGTCGTCCTTACGCATGCGTCGCGGGCGGATTGCTAGAAATTGGCTCAAAATAATCTCCTGTTTGCCTGGACTTGAAAGGTGCCAGGCAGTGAGGGTTAAAGGCGGTACTGGCGGTTAGCCACTGTATTGATTATGCAAATACCTTTGCCAGTTCGGCACCGGGGTTTTCCTGGCGCATAAAGGCTTCGCCAACCAGGAAAGTATGCACGTCGTTATCGCGCATCAGTTTGACATCGTCGGCAGTGAAAATTCCGCTTTCTGTCACCACGATTTTCTCAGCGGAAATACTTTCCAACAGGCCCAAAGTGGTGTCCAGCGTGACTTCAAACGTGCGCAGGTTGCGGTTGTTGATTCCCAGTAACGGCGTGGTCAGCTGGATAGCTTGCGCCAGCTCTTCGCCATTGTGCACTTCTACCAGCACAGCCATGCCCAGGCTGTGCGCGACACTTTCCAGTTGCTGCATTTGTGCCAACGTTAACGCGGCGGCAATCAGCAAAATACAATCGGCACCCATGGCACGCGCTTCGTAGACTTGATAAGCATCTATCATAAAATCTTTGCGCAACACCGGCAAATTGCAGGCAGCACGTGCCTGTTTCAAATAGTCGGCTGAACCTTGAAAATATTGCTCATCTGTTAGTACAGATAAACACGCTGCTCCGCCTTGCTCATAACTGGCTGCAATGTCAGCAGGCCTGAAATCTTCGCGGATCACGCCTTTGGAAGGGCTGGCTTTTTTAATCTCGGCAATCACGGCGGCTTTGCCTGCGGCAATTTTACTGCGAATCGCACCGGCAAAGTCACGTGCGGGCGCTTGTTGTGCCGCAAGTGCTTGCACCTCGGCCAATGGCAGCCTGGCTTGTGCCTCTGCAATTTCTTCAGTTTTAGTGGCCAGGATTTTGTTTAAAATATCACTCATAATTTATCCAAAAATTAAACTTTCTAAACCAGGCTAGGCGCGAATTAAAAAATAATGCCGCCGCATATAATTAATATGTAAGGCAGAATTTTTTAATGGCAACAACGCATCGTGACGAAAGTTTAGTTTTTACTCGTATGTTTTTCCGTTAACTTTAATCCAACCGCTTTTAACACCACCAGGATCATGATGCGTCCAATGCATGATGCCGCCCTTGGGGTTGTAAATGTATTCACCTTTAAACGCGACTTGATCACCGATGTTTAACTGCTCAACGCGTGGCGCCAGGTCAATATTATGCGCAAATAACAATGTTTGTTCAGGTGATACTGTGACTAGAAAACGCTGGTGCCTTGCGCCTTTGCTATCATCCGGCAGCAGTTTCTTGACGATGCCACTGCCCTCCAGCCAGACATGATTTTGCTTTTGCGCAAATGCCTGCTTCAGCGCGGCATTGTCTTCAGTTGCCAGACCAGAAGACAGTGATTGCAGGTTAAGCGCCTGCCCCTGCGATCTGACTTCAACGGTCGATTGTGCCTGCTTGCTTGAATCATAGTTAGTCGCAGTTTGCTGTGACGTTTGCTGGCAAGCTGCCAGCAAACACAACGTCGCAATCAGCAAGTAATGCTTCATGCGGCTTGGCTCAATGCCTTCAACTGCTGCAATTTATTTAATGCTGACTCAGAGTCAATCGACTCTGCCGCTTGCTCAATGCCTGACGGTAAATCTTTGGCCAGGCCAGAAACATAAATGGCGGCGCCTGCATTCAACAACACAATATCTCTTGCCGGGCCTTTTTCACCAGACAACAGGCCAAGGATAATCTCGCTGGAATGCTGGGCGCTTTCAACCCGAATGCTGTTGATATCATGCAACGGCATGCCAAACTGGGCTGGGTTCACTGTGTATTCAGTGACTTTGCCATCTTTCAGTTCAGCCACATACGTGTCGGCAGAAAAAGAGATTTCATCCATTTCATCGGCGCTGTGCACCACCATCACATGTTCACTACCCAGCGTTTGCAATGTTTGCGCCAGCAAAGGCACTAAATCGCGGTGAAACACACCCATCACTTGCCGTTTAGCGCCCGCCGGGTTAGTCATAGGCCCGAGCAAATTAAACAGCGTGCGCACGCCCAGTTCACGACGCACAGGCGCTGCATATTTCATGGCTGCGTGGTGATTGGGGGCAAACATAAAACCTATGCCCGCCTCGTTGACGCAACGCGCGACTTGATCAGACGTCAGTGCAATATTCACGCCCAGCGCTTCAAGCACATCGGCAGAACCACTTTTAGAAGAGGCTGCGCGACCACCGTGCTTGGCGATTTTTGCGCCGGCCCCTGCGGCGACAAATGCCGATGCGGTAGACACATTAAATGCTTTATTAGGCGCGCCGCCGGTACCACAGGTATCAATTAGGTGACGCGCATCGCTAATGGTTACCTTGCTGGAAAGGTCACGCATCATTTGCGCAGCGGCGGCGATTTCAGTCACGGTTTCGCCTTTGACTCGCAAGGCAGACAGAAAACCGGCCACCTGGATCTGGGTGAATTCGCCACTCATGATCTGGCGCATGATTTCCAGCATTTCATCATGCGTGAAATCGGTATGATCAATCAGCCGCTGCAGGGCAGTTTTAGGCGTGATGCTCATCAATAACCCTTCAGGAAGTTATCCAGCAACTCATGCCCGTATTCAGTCAGAATAGACTCCGGGTGGAATTGCACGCCTTCTATCGCCAGGGTTTTATGCTTGACACCCATGATCTCGCCATCGTCAGTCCAGGCGGTAATCTCCAGGCAGTCCGGAATGGTTTCACGCTCAATCACCAGCGAGTGATAGCGCGTGGCGGTATAAGGATTAGGCAGGTCTTTAAATACGCCGATATTGGTATGGTGGATCAACGACGTTTTACCGTGCATCAGCGTTTTGGCTTTGATGATGTTGCCGCCAAACGCCTGGCCTATGCTTTGATGCCCCAGGCACACACCCAGCAACGGAATCTTGCCAGCAAACTCATGAATCAGCGGTACCGAAATCCCGGCCTCATTCGGCGTACACGGTCCTGGAGAAATCACGATTTTTTCCGGCTTCATCGCTTTAATCTGTTCCAGCGTGATTTCATCGTTTCTGTGCACATGCACATCTTGTCCCAGCTCGCCCAGGTACTGCACCAGGTTGTAGGTAAAAGAGTCATAGTTATCAATCATTAACAACATATTCAGGCTCCTTTTCCTGTTAATTGGGCTTCGCTATCCAGGCCAGCTTGCACCAGCTCGGCAGCGCGGATGACCGCTTTGGCTTTATTCTGGGTTTCATCCCATTCATTTTGCGGAATAGAATCGGCCACAATGCCTGCCCCAGCCTGCACATACAACTTTTTGTCTTTAATCACGGCGGTGCGGATGGCGATCGCCACATCCATATCGCCGTTAAATCCCAGGTAACCAACCGCACCAGCGTAAATACCGCGCTTGGATGGCTCCAGTTCTTCAATGATTTCCATGGCGCGGACTTTCGGCGCGCCAGAAACCGTGCCAGCCGTAAATGTGGCTTTCAGCACATCGATCGCATCCAGACCAGGTTTAAGCTGGCCTTCGACATTGCTGACGATATGCATGACGTGTGAATAACGCTCAATCGTCATATTGTCAGTGACTTTCACCGTACCGGTCAGCGCGACACGGCCGACATCATTACGGCCCAGATCCATTAATTGCACATGCTCGGCACGCTCTTTCGGGTCAGCCAGCAACTCGGCTTCCAGCGCCAGGTCATGATCGCGGTTTTTGCCGCGTGGTCGGGTACCGGCAATCGGGCGTGAAGTGACGGTGGTGTTATCCAGCCGCACCAGGATTTCGGGCGACGCGCCAACCACATGGTGATCACCCATATCGTAATAAAACATATATGGGGATGGGTTCAAGCTGCGCAAGGCGCGATAGAGGCTTAATGGCGAGGCGTCAAAATCCTGTGACAGACGCTGGCTGAGCACCACCTGCATGATGTCGCCTTCAAGGATATATTGCTGGCCTCTTTTCACTGCGGCTTTGAAATTGTCTTCGCCAAATTCCGAGACTGCTGCTGTCTTGCTGGTTGGTAAAGCGGCTGGTATTTCAACTTGCGTGCGCAGTTTTGCCAACAGTGCCTGCATGCGCTCCCGTGCGGCTTCATAGGCATTCGCCTGCGCCGGGTCGGCATAGACAATAAAATACAGTTTGCTGGACAGGTTATCGATCACAGCAATTTGTTCGGACACCATTAACAGGATATCCGGCGTGTCTATCGCATCAGGCTTTTTCTGTTTGCCCAGGCGCTTTTCGATATATTGAATCGTCTCGTAGCCAAAATAACCGGCCAGGCCACCGGTAAAGCGGGGCAAACCTTCATATGGAGGCGTTTTAAAGCGCCCCTGGTAGGCTTTGATAAAGTCGAGCGGGTTCTGGTCGTTGTGCGACTCAATGACTGCGCCGTCCTGGATCACCTGCAACTGCTGGTCCCGCACCTCGATACGCGTAGTGGCGGGCAGGCCGATGATGGAATAGCGGCCAAAGCGTTCGCCGCCTTGTACGCTTTCCAGCAGATAGGAGTAGGGTTGATTCGCCAGTTTGAGATACAGCGACAATGGTGTATCGAGATCGGCAAAGGTTTCAAGCACCAGCGGGATACGGTTGTAGCCTTGCGCCGCCAGCGCGTCAAATTCAGTCTTGCTTAATGTGCTTAACATGATGCTTTTTTCCAGGTTGATTCGTTGAGTATGTCGCGCAGAAATCACGACAGATCAGTGCAGTGCGTGAACGACGTTTTTAGGGTCGGGCGCTTGCGGGCTGGGTTAGCCTCGCCACGAACGACGCCAGCTTAATACTGGCCAACTGGAAGAATGATAAGTACACAACATCATGATATTTGAATAGTTTTTTCTAAACCCCGCTTTAAGAGAGCGGGTAACTCAAGCAGGTTTACCAGATCGGTTAACTGCCGCACCGTGGCATCCACGGTTGCCACATCAATGGCGCGCCCCTGATTATACCCATAAGGTACGGTCACGACAAAGCACCCTGCAGCATGTGCAGCCTGAATATCTGTTTCAGAGTCACCGACCAGCATGGCTTCGGCAGGCAACACAGCTAGTTTTTGGCAAATATGCAACAGTTGCATGGGGTCCGGTTTCTTTTTGGGCAAACTGTCACCAGAGACGACCATTTCAAAAAAATCTGCCAGTCCCGCTTGTGCCAGCAAAGGCAGCGTGAAAGCTTCCGGCTTGTTAGTCACGCAGGCAAGGAGGTAACCCTGTGCCTTTAATTGTCTTAATGCAGTCACTGCACCACTGAACGGCTGGCTATCATTGGCATGCGCGACATAAAAATCATGATACAAAGGCTGCGCTTTATCGAATAAAGCAGCCTCGGGCTCTTTATCCATATCGCCAGTGAGGCAGCGCTTGATCAGCTTGTGCACGCCTTCACCAATATAGCTGCTGATTTGCGCCTGCGGCAACATGGGTTTACCCAAAGCCACCAGCATACGGTTGGCGGCTTCAGCAATTTGCGGGGCCGTATCCAGCAAAGTGCCATCCAGGTCGAACATCACCAGCTTGACTTGAAACCGCATCTATTCACCTTAAACAACATGATGTTAAACAAGGCCTGCGCAAAAAAACAGGGCTTAGCCTATACAACATAGGTAAGCCCTGAATTTTTATGCAGCTCGCGTGCATAGTGAAAAACGAATGTTGTTAAACAGTCGCCAATGCAGCACGCATCGCTGCCACCACAGTATCGTAACGGTTAGCATCTGATTCGTTAGGTGAACCAAAAATCGCGCTACCTGCCACAAATGTATCCGCACCGGCTTTGGCAATCTCAGCGATATTGTTCGCGTTCACACCGCCATCGACTTCTAGCCAGATCTGGCGGCCGGTTTTTTCGTAGTAAGCATCAATACGTGCACGTGCTTCTTTTAGTTTGTTCAGCGTTTCCGGAATAAATTTCTGGCCGCCAAAACCCGGGTTAACCGACATCAGTAAAATCATGTCGACTTTATCCATGACGTGGTCCAGGTAGTGCAACGGCGTCGCCGGGTTGAATACCAGGCCGGATTTACAGCCGCTGTCGCGCACCAGGGCCAGGCTACGGTCAATATGGTCAGATGCTTCAGGGTGGAAAGTGATGATATCGGCACCAGCTTTGGCAAAGTCAGGAATAATGCGGTCAACCGGCTTTACCATCAGATGCACGTCAATCAGCGCGCCCACGTTGTGCGATAACTCGCGAATCGCGTCACACACCAAAGGTCCGATGGTCAGGTTAGGCACATAATGATTGTCCATCACGTCAAAGTGGACGAGATCGGTACCGGATTTGATAACGTTTTCAATTTCCTGGCCTAATTTGGCAAAGTTGGCAGAAAGAATACTGGGGGCAATGCGAAAAGTTTTGTCCATGCTGGTGTTCCGTATCTGAAGTTGAATAATCTGATGATTTTTATTGTAAAACCAATATTTTAACGCCATTCCGGGTCAAATTGCCATTCCGGGCCAAATTGTCAGAATTGTTGATTGCAAAGCACTAATGTAAGAAAATGTCGGCACCTTTGCTACAGGCACCAATCGAATCAACCATGAACGACTCGCAAGCGCTAGTTAATTTATCCTTTTGCCTGATCTCAAAGGTAAAATAGCGCCATGCAACTGTTTACCATTGGTGTAAACCACACCACCGCCCCTATCGCTATCCGCGAGAACGTTGCGTTTAACAACGAAAACCTGCCGCATGCGCTGGAAGACCTGACGCGCCATAACGTGGCCGAAGTGGCGATTCTATCCACCTGCAACCGTACCGAGATTTATGTGCAGTCTATCCGGCCGGAGATCGTGATTGACTGGCTGGCCAACTATCACAAACTCGAAGCCAACAAGCTGCTGCCTTACACCTATACATTGAGTAGCCATGAAGCGGTGAAGCATGCTTTCCGTGTCGCCAGCGGGCTTGATAGCATGGTGCTGGGTGAAGCGCAGATTTTGGGCCAGTTCAAGCAATCGGTAAAAATCGCCCAGGATGTTGGTACATTGGGCACCATGTTGCACAAATTGTTCCAGCGCACTTTTGAGGTGGCGAAAGAAGTACGCACCAATACCGATATCGGCGGTAGTTCAATCTCGATGGCAGCCGCAGCTGTGAAACTGGCGCAGCGTATTTTTGGCGATTTGAGCGCGCAAAGCGTGTTGTTTATCGGCGCAGGGGAAATGATCGAGCTGTGTGCCGACCACTTCGCTGCACAAAAACCGAAAAAAATCACGGTAGCCAACCGCACCCTGGAGCGTGGCGAACAGCTGGCAGAAAAAATCCGCAGCCAAGGCCTGAATATGCAGGCGATTCTGCTGAATGACCTGCCTGAGCGTTTCCACGAATTTGATATTGTCATCACCAGCACCGCCAGCCAGCTGCCCATGGTCGGACTGGGCATGGTCGAGCGCGCCATCAAGTTGCGCAAGCACCGGCCCATGTTTATGGTTGACCTGGCAGTGCCGCGCGATATCGAGCCGGAAGTCTCGGCCCTGGACGATGTGTTTTTGTATACGGTAGATGACCTGGCACAAGTGGTTTCCGAAGGCATAGGCAACCGCCAGGAAGCCGCGGTGAACGCCGAACTGATCGTCAACGCCCGCGTTGAGCACTTTATGCAGTGGCTTAAACAGCGCGAAGCCGTGCCTACCATTAAAGCCCTGCGCGACCAGATAGATACTGTGCGCCAAGCCGAGCTGGAAAAAGCACTTAAGCTGCTGCAAAAGGGTGAATCCCCAGAAAAAGCGCTTGAACACTTGAGTAATGCGCTGACCAATAAATTTTTGCATAGTCCCAGCCACGTGCTCAACAACTCTCACGGCGATGCCCATGCACATATGGAACATCTCGTAAAACAACTGTTTCAGTTGAAAGAATAAATTTTTAACACACACCTTTTCACAGGCTTGCCAGCGTTTGCGGCAATAAGGTCAGGAAAAGCGTGCAAGAAATAAATTGGCGGAAATATTCCTCCAGCATTTAGGGTAACCAATGAAACCAAGTATGTTGCAAAAGCTCGCCAACTTAAGTGAGCGCCTGGAAGAAATCAACCGCCTGCTCAGTAGCGAAGGCGTGACTGACAATATGGATAACTACCGTAAGATCATGCAGGAGCATACGGAAATCACGCCTATCGTTGAGCAGTACCATATCTATGTGCAAACCGAATCCGACCTGAAAGAAGCGCATGCCATGCTTTCAGACCCGGAGATGAAAGAATTTGCCCAAGAGGAAATTGAAAGCGGCAAGAAGCGGCTGGAAGAAGTCGAGCTGGCATTGCAAAAACTGTTACTGCCCAGAGACCCCAACGACGATAAAAGCATCTTCCTCGAAGTGCGTGCCGGTACCGGCGGCGATGAATCCGGCCTGTTTGCCGGGGACTTGTTCCGCATGTACTCCCGCTATGCCGACCGCCAGGGCTGGAAAGTGGAAATTGTCTCTGCAAACGAAGGTGAAGTCGGTGGCTACAAAGAGATCATCGCCAAAATCAATGGCTATGGTGCCTACTCAAAACTCAAATTCGAGTCCGGCGGCCATCGGGTACAACGTGTGCCGGATACAGAAACCCAGGGCCGTATCCATACTTCCGCCTGCACCGTGGCGATTTTGCCCGAAGTAGAAGAAGTCGGTGATGTGGAAATCAACCCGGCCGATATCCGCATCGATACTTTCCGTGCCAGTGGTGCTGGTGGTCAGCACATCAACAAAACCGACTCTGCCGTGCGGATTACCCATGCGCCGACCGGCATCGTCGTTGAATGTCAGGATGGCCGCAGCCAGCACGCCAACAAGGCGCAAGCCATGCAGGTGTTGGCAGCACGCATCAAGGCCAAGCAAGTGGATGAGCAGCAAAGCAAGATCGCCTCGGAACGCCGCAACCTGATTGGTTCTGGCGACCGCTCAGAGCGCATTCGTACCTACAACTATCCGCAAGGCCGTATTACCGACCACCGCATCAACCTGACCTTGTACAAGATTGAAGCGATTACCGAAGGTGATATGGATGAGCTGATTGGTGCACTTTCCAATGAGTATCAGGCTGATTTGCTGGCGAGTCTGGGTGAAGATAATTAAGCTTGGCATCTAACCACGAAATGAACAAAACATCTGACAAATATAGCGGCGGTTGCCTTTGCGAAGCGGTACGCTACGAGATCACCGGCGCTATCGAAAAAATTTTCTTTTGTCACTGCCGCCGATGCCGTAAGGCCAATGGTTCAGCCTTTGCAGCAGTGGCACCTGTGCAGCGAAGTCATTTTTTCATTACAAAAGGCCAGCAACATTTAAAAAGTTACCATAGTGAAGCTGGCGTGCATCGGGCCTTCTGTGGCCAATGCGGCTCTCCTATCATCGGTTACCGCGAGAGTGACCCGGACACCGTTAGAGTCAGAATAGGGTCTCTGGATGCCCCCGTAGAAGAAAAGGTATCTGGTCATATATTTGTTGCTTCTAAAGCTGAATGGTATGACATTCATGATGCTGCTCCACAATATGACGAGCGTCCTGTTTAACGATGACCATGCATTTGTTTCGCCTGCCATCCGCACCGCGCAGCATCCAGAAAGACCAGCCGATCAAGTTCATTCTTGATAGTGAAGCCATTGATTGCCTGGCACATAATATTGCGCTGGTGTATCCAAGCTTTGATGCGCAGGCATTCAAGCAGTTGGCGCTTACTGACATTGCTCCGTTAGGTTTTATGGACCGTTCAGCGCATATTGCCGCTGCGCTAAAGGCAACCTTACCCGCTAAATTTTCTGATGCTACAGAAGTATTAATGAGTACGCTGACGCCACCAAATGTACATACAGAGCGATTAGGGCTGAGTGTATTTTTCTATTTGCCGCATACCCGTTTTGTAGCGGAATACGGCCGCAATGCTTTGCACAATTCTGGTGAAGATCCGTTCGAAATTGCAATGCGTGCGCAGTATGAACTGACCCGCCGTTTTACCGCAGAATTCTCCATCCGCCCGTTCTTGATTAATGACTTTGACCGCACGCTCAACCAGCTTACGCAATGGCTGGACGACCCGGACCCGCATGTGCGGCGCTTGTGTTCGGAAGGCACTCGCGCCCGTTTGCCGTGGGGAGCACGTATCCCGCAGTTGATTAAAGACCCGACGCCGACTTTGCCTATTCTCGATGCGCTGAAAAGTGACCCTAGCCTGTATGTGCGGCGCAGTGTGGCCAACCATTTGGGGGATATTGCCAAAGATCATCCCGAAATTGCTTTTGATTTATGTGACCGCTGGTTAAGCAATGCCGATAAAGAACTGAAATGGGTGATACGCCACGCGGTGCGCCATCCTGTCAGACAGGGCAATCCCACAGCGATTGCATTGCGCAAAGCCGCCGGGGGCAGATAAGTATGGCGGAAACCGTACAACAGCTTTTGCAGACTGCACGGCAACAACTGGCTCAAACCGTGACGCCCGCCGAGGCCAGCATGGAAGCGCAAATATTGCTGATGCATCTGCTGGATGTGAACCGTGCCTGGTTGCTGGCGCACTCAACTGATGTTGTGCCCGAACAATCTGCTATAGACTTTAACCGGTTAGTGCAACGCCGCGAACAAGGCGAGCCTGTGGCTTATATTCTCGGTTATCGCGAATTCTTTGGCCTTAAGCTCAAGGTCACGCCCGCCACATTGATTCCGCGGCCGGATACCGAAACCTTGGTTGAAGCCGCTCTGCAGAAAATCACCAGGCACATGCAGATACTGGATCTAGGTACTGGTACCGGTGCCATTGCCCTGGCACTCGCACAACATGCCACCCAGTCAAAAGTGATGGCAGTGGATGCTTCCGAGGCGGCATTGAAAGTGGCAAAGGATAATTTGCTTAGTCTGCAGCTATGCAATGTCACCTTGCTGCAGAGTGATTGGTTTTCTCAACTGGTTAACCAGACTTTCGACCTGATTGTCAGCAACCCGCCATATATTGAATCTGCTGACCAGCATTTATCGCAGGGCGATTTGCGCTTTGAACCGCTGTCAGCGCTCGCCGCAGGCGAAGATGGTCTGGCGGATATCCGCCACATTATTGTGCAGGCGCCAAATCATTTAAATAATGGCGGCTGGCTGATGCTGGAGCATGGCTATAACCAGGCTGAGGCTGTGCAACAACTTTATCAAGCGGCGGGTTTCAGGGAGATTCAAACTGTGCGCGATTTAGGTAACAATCCCAGAGTCACGCTGGCGCAATGGCTGGCAAGTTAAATACCAAAAGCAATTCACAATAAAAAAGGGGGAAATCATGATTCAAAAATTACGCCTGGCGATCCGCAATGACCTGGAAGCACCGGAAGAATTAAGGCGTTTTGGTTCGGGCTGGTTAAGCGGTGTTGCCGCCCTGGTGCTGGGCATTGCCAGCTTATTTCTGCTGCTGGGTGAGCGCTTGCAAGGCGTGTTCTCTACCCAGATGCTGGCGCCGTTATATGCATTGCCACAATTCACGCTGATCATTCAGGGCTTGCTAGTTGCCAGTTTCGTGCTTGCTTGTACCAACCTGGTGTTGCGTCGAAACCGTATTCTTGGCTTTAGCGGGATTTTGCTGGTGCTGGTGACTCTCACCATTGCCCAGGCACTCGATGCCCAGGCTGCACGTACCGATAACATCGCCCTCAGCCTGGACTGGTTTGTGTTAAACATAACGCTGACCGGCTTTCTGTTTATCCCGCTCGAAAAACTGTTTGGCCGCTTAACCAGCCAGGCATTGTTCAGGGATGAATGGCGTGAGGATTTGTTTTATTTCCTGATCAGCAGTGTATTTGTGCAAACACTGACATTGCTGACCCTGACGCCATCAATGACAGTATTGCAATACACCGGTGACTGGGCAGCATTTCGTGAAATGATCGCCAGTCAGCCATTGTGGTTACAGGTGATAGAAGTCATGATCCTCACCGATTTTGTGCAGTACTGGTTCCACCGTGCGTTTCACCAGGTACCATTTTTATGGGGTTTTCATGCGGTACATCATTCAGCCAAAAAAATGGACTGGCTGGCCGGTTCGCGCATGCACATTGTTGAGATCGTCGGTTTGCGCAGCATGACCGTTATCCCGATGTATGTGCTGGGGTTTGCCGAGAGCGCGTTACATATCTATATTTTGCTGGTTTATCTCAATGCGACCTTTGTGCATGCCAACGTGCGCTTTAATGTCGAATGGCTTAAACCGTTGATCGTCACGCCACGCTTTCATCACTGGCACCATGGCATCGAAAAGGAAGCGATTGATGTGAATTTCGCCATTCACTTCCCACTATTCGACAAGCTCTTCGGCACTTATTACATGCCAAAAAATCAATGGCCGAGTGGCTATGGTATCGGCGGACACCCGGTGCCGAACGGTTACTGGAAACAGTTTCTGTATCCGTTTAAAAAGTAATTCTTTGCTGTGCACGATTCTTGCTGCAGCAGGTCTATACGATTTGCAGCAAGAAAGGCCGTTTATGTTTAATTTCAATGCTATAAAAGCTGTCCTGTTTGATCTGGATGGTGTCTTGTTCATTGGTAACCAGCTGATTCCCGGCGCGCTGGCGGCTGTGGCCCAGTTGCGCAAAGCTGGTATCGCCGTGCGTTTTGTCACCAACACCAGCACACTATCTCTAGCTTCATTACAGGAGAAACTGAACCGGCTTGGCTTCAATACGGTGCCTGAAGAAATCATGAGTGCACCACAAGCGACCATACAGCATTTAAATAGACAGCCTAACCCGGTGTGCAAGTTGCTGCTGGCCGAGGATGTTAAAAAAGATTTTGCCTGCTTTGACCAATCCGACACCGCTGCCAACTATGTGGTGATTGGTGATATTGGTGACCAATGGTCTTATCAATTACTCAATGAAGTATTCCATTGCCTGGTGAATGGCGCGCAACTGATCGCTATCCATAAAAACCGTTTCTGGCAGACCGAAACCGGGTTGCAAATGGACATAGGCGCATTTGTGACCGGGCTGGAATATGCCAGCAATACCAAAGCCATGCTCATGGGTAAACCTTCTCGGCATTTTTTCAATATCGCGGTGGATGCCTTACGACTGAAGCCTTCCGAAGTGATGATGGTGGGCGACGATATCGATGCTGATGTTGGTGGCGCACAGGAAGCGGGCTTGCATGGGATTTTGGTGAAGACCGGCAAATACCGGGAAACCTACACGCGCCTGTCTGCCGTCGATCCGGATGCGGTCATCAACTCGGTGGCAGACCTGCCAGCCTTGCTCGGTTGCCTGTCTGTGGCGCCGCAGTAAAAGCGGCACAGCGCGCACTCGCCGTTTATACATGCCACATAGTATAATCGCGGCATGTCTGAATCGAATTCCGTTGGTATTGTTAAAGCGCAAGTAGCGCATTTCAACAAGCCACTCACCCTGCAAAGTGGCGCCGTGTTGCCGCAATACCATCTTGCCTACGAAACCTACGGCGAGCTCAATGCAACCAAATCCAATGCCGTGCTTATCTGCCACGCCTTATCAGGCAATCACCACGTGGCTGGCCGCTATTCTGAAGAGGACAAATATCCCGGCTGGTGGGATAACCTGATCGGCCCCGGCCGACCGCTGGATACCAACAAGTTTTTTGTCATTGGCCTGAATAACCTGGGCGGCTGTCATGGCAGCAGCGGGCCATCAAGCGTGGATCCGCTGACTGACAGGCCTTATAGCGCAACCTTTCCGATAGTGACCGTGGAAGACTGGGTGGAGTCGCAGGCGCGTTTGCTGGATTACCTGGGCATTGAGCAACTGGCCGCAGTGATCGGCGGTAGCCTGGGTGGCATGCAGGCCCTGCAATGGAATATTGCTTACCCCGAACGCGTACGGCACGCATTTGTGATTGCCTCTGCGCCAAATTTAACCGCCCAGAATATGGCTTTTAATGAAGTCGCACGTCAGGCAATCATCACCGATCCTGAATTTTACGAAGGCGATTATTACAACCATGGCACCGTGCCGCGCCGTGGGTTACGCATTGCCCGTATGCTGGGTCATATCACCTATCTTTCCGACGATGTGATGGGTGAAAAATTTGGCCGTAAATTACGTCATGGTGAACTCAAATACAGCTTCGATGTTGAGTTCGAGATGGAATCCTACCTGCGCTACCAGGGCGATAAATTTGCCGGTGAGTTTGATGCCAATACCTATTTGCGCATGACGCGCGCACTGGATTATTTTGACCCGGCCAAGACATTCGGCGGCGACTTGAGCCAGGCCCTCAAAAAGGCAAAAGCCAAATTTATCGTGATTTCGTTCACTACCGACTGGCGATTTTCACCAGGCCGCTCGCGCGAAATTGTGCAGGCATTGCTGGACAATGCCTTGCCGGTCAAATATGCCGAAGTTACCTCCGCGCATGGTCATGATGCATTCCTGATGCCTGACCCCCATTATCACGACATCATGCGTGCTTATCTAGAGCAGGTCAAAGTATGAAAAATGCAGATATTACAAATATTCGCCCAGACTTTGCATTAATAACAAATTGGGTGCGTTCTAGAACCAAGGTACTCGACCTTGGCTGCGGCGATGGCACTTTACTCACCCACCTGCATGAAACGCTTGATACTACCGGTTATGGGGTGGAAAAAGATGATGCCAATTGGCTGGAAGCGCTCAAGAATGGGGTAGATGTCATCCAGATGAACCTGGAAGACGGCCTGTCCGGTTTTGAAGACCAGTCATTTGATACCGTCATTTTGTCGCAGACTTTGCAAGCCATGCACAATACGGAAACCATAGTAGAAGAAATGCTGCGTGTCGGCCGCGAGGCGATTGTGACTTTCCCCAACTTTGGCTACTGGCGTAACCGCATGCAAATTGTGACCGGTAAAATGCCGGTTTCTAAAACCTTGCCATACCAATGGTACGACACACCCAACGTGCACTTATGCACCATTCATGATTTTGACCAGTTTTGCAGCGACCACCAGATACAGGTGATCGAGCGCAAAGTAATTACCGGCGGGGAAGATGTGCATGTGTTACCTAACCTGATGGGTAACCTGGCCATGTACCGCCTCAAGAGCGCTAGCAGCTAGCCCTAAGCTCCATCAAATCAACCTGCCAGCACGCCTCTGGCGGCTCACAATCGATCATGAAGCGGGATTGCATCAATGCGATCCCTTGCCCGCCTTGATCCAGTAGCATCATTTATCCGATTCTAACTTTCCTAAATAACTGCAACCATTGACTTCTCATTTTTATCCAATCATAATGATAATCATTCCCATTACTGTTTGGTAGTGGGGATACATGGTAAAGACGTTTGTGAGTAACGCGGCCAGTTAACAATTCTGGCACTTATTAAAGATGCCAGTCATTAATAATTACTCAAAGGAAGTTAGTAAAATGAAAGCTAAATATCTCAGCATCGTTATCGGTGCAAGCCTGTTCGCAATCGCTGGTCTGGCCCAAGCGAACACCACCTACAGCAGCTTTATTGACGTTGCAAACTCTGTTTCTTTTGACGGCTGGAACCAGCTGAACCGCAACCGTGTTGATGATAATGGTGCTGCTAATCCATTGACCTCCGAACAATTGGCAGCTGGCACAGAAGGTAACGTTGCAGGTTCAGGGGATGCATCTCTTAAGCTGGTATCTGGCGGATACTATCCAGCAGGTGCTGGTCTGTATGGTGATGGCCATCTGACATTCACTGACAATACTGTTTCAAACAACATCACTTCGCTGGCATTCCAGGGCATCATCAATGACTTCGATGGTTCATTCGGTGGTGAGCCATTCTCTATCGCGCTGAGCTACAACGGTGGTAGCCAGGCGATTAGCGGCGCCTTGGTAAAATTCGTTAATACCGGTACTGCCGATGACTATTACCACTACTCATGGGATTTGAGCGGTGTTTCAACGCCGATCACCTCTTACACTTTAAATTTCAAGGCTGGCTTCTCGCAAACCCTGGCTTTCCAGGTGGACCAAGTAGCATCAGCGTCTGCAGTACCAGAAGCTGACAGCTATGCCATGATGTTGCTGGGCCTTGGTGTGATGGGTTTTGTGGCACGTCGTCGCAGCAAGTAAGCTTAAAATAAAGCCATGAAAAAAGCCCCGGCCTTGCGCTGGGGCTTTTATTTTTACGCTGTGATTAAGTCAAGTTTAAGACTTTTAAACGGCGGTAAAGAGTATTTCTGCTCATCCCCAGCTGGCGCGCCACGGCTGAAACATTGCCGGCCAGTTGCTGCATTGTCGAACGTATCGCGTCATCAGATTGCATTTTTAACGTTAATGCAGGGACCAAAGCCTGGTGACGAGACGCTATCCCTTCCAGCTCTTCAAGAAAATCCTGCGTTAAATGCGGCAGGTCAATGGTTGCGCCATCCGCTAACGCTAAGGCTGTACGCAATACATTGTGCAGTTGCCGTACATTGCCAGGCCATGGATGGCGGGCAAACAATGCCATGACTTCTGCGCTGATTTCACTTTGTGGGGATTGTTCAACCTGCAAGATTAATTGAATCAGGCGCTGTAAATCCTGCCGCTGGCTCAGGGATGGCAATTTCACCGCCAGGCCATTAATGCGGTAATACAGATCGCTGCGAAACTGACCGGCAGCGACCTTATCTTTTAATTTCTGGTTAGTGGCGCTGATCAGCATAAAGTTAACTGGAATCGATTTGCTTGAGCCTAGCGGTGTCACGCATCGCTCTTGCAATACACGCAACAATCTCGCCTGTAATGACAATGGCATATCGCCAATTTCATCCAGAAACAATGTCCCACCTTCGGCCTGCTGGATTTTGCCTTGATTACCTTTACGTTTTGCGCCGGTATAAGCGCCTTCTTCGTAGCCAAATAATTCCGCTTCAATCAATCCTTCCGGCAGCGCAGCGCAATTAACCGCCACAAACGGGCAGTCACGCCGATTGCTGGCATCGTGAATGGCGCGTGAAAATAATTCTTTACCGGCCCCCGTCTCACCTAATACCAGAATCGAAATATCCCGGCTCAAGACTTGCTTCACTTGTTTAATGGCTAACCCAAGTTGCGAGTCACCCGTATCCAGCATTTCCAGGCTGGCGGCAGATGCCCTGGGTTGTGACACAACTGGCCGGGCAGGTGCATTTTTTTGTACGGAAGCACGTGCAAACAGGCGAGCCCCATTCCGCAATTGCAGGGGAAATAATAAATCACCGCCTTGGCAACGCTGCTTAAATATCACCCAGGTTTCATCAAATACATCACTGAATTGCACTCGCCGGTTAGCCAGCACATCTTCATCGAGTGGTAACCCGAACTGGAATTGTCCGCTACGATTGATGGCACGTAATTGGCCATCACTATCAAATAACGCCAGGCCTTCCCACAAGGTACCGATAAACTCTGACCGCGCATGAAAATGCACACCGATCTCACCTTGGGCAGTGGCATGAAACAAACGGTTTTCCACCATTTGGGCTGCCATTTTGACCAAAGCCAGCGTATGTTGTTGAGGCTGGTCCAGGTCATTAGACACATCCAGCGTGGCGACCAATTGGTTATTTGCAGCAAAAATCGGCACCGCCGAACAACTCAATGAATGGTGATAAGCCATAAAGTGTTCAGCGCCTTGCACACTGATGGGCGCGCGTTCGACCAAAGCCGTGCCTATGGCGTTGGTACCTCTATGCTCTTCGCTCCAGGAGGCGCCAGGTAACAAGGATGACCGGATATCGCCTTGCTCCACACCTTCACCCATGGTACGCAAGATCACGCCATCGCTATCCGTCAGGATCACCAGGCTACGCGTATGCGCTATCTGCCCACTCAGGGTCAGCATTTCCGGTTCGGCATGCGTGAGCAGCAAACGGTTTTTCTCCAACCTCTGTGTTAATTCCTGTGCCGTAATGATCTGGTCATGCGCGGGTGCCTGCCCATCCACGCCCTTGACCATGCAACGCCGCCAGGAGCGTTCAATCGCTTCAGCAATCGCGAGCTGGTCATCACGCATAGCTGGCAATGTGGTTTGAGAGGAGGCTTGGGGAAACTTGGACATTACTGCTTGAACACCTGTATCACTGGGTTGAACAACTGTACCAGTTTGGCACAACACTGAACAGTTATCCCTGTGACAGCATTCGATACCCTTACTGAAGACTATTAATAAGCCACTGATTTTAATTGATTTTTTCTACTCCCAAAAATTAAACGCAGGGTTGGCACAAGCGTTGCAATGATTGCCATGCGCGTAACAAAAGAAGCATTTGTTTACTGCCGTGCAACACCATTTATTCCAGCTTCACACAAACCATTTTGGAGGTATGTATGCAACACAAAATCAAGCTTGCCATCACTGCAATGATGCTAGCAAGCATGGGCACCAGCGTATGGGCAGAAACAGAGCTGGATACGCTGATGAAGGATGACAACCAATGGGCGATGGCGCGTAAAGACTACGCGAATCAGGGCTATAGCAAACTGTCACAAATCAATAAAGGCAATGTCAAGAACGTCAAACTGGCCTGGACATTTGCCACCGGTGTTAACCGTGGTCACGAAGGTGCACCGCTGGTGATCGGTAACACCATGTTTATCCACACTGCGTTTCCTAATAATGTCTATGC
>DATHWT010000052.1:0-4066 GCA_035460345.1 Methylophilus sp.
CGGAGAATACGCAGCCAGGCTGATGCGTTCGCGGTACAGCACTTCTGCCATGCCGAATTCCAGGCCACGATTCATCAGGTTATAGCAATTTTGTAGCACTGAGATGCGTGGCAAGCCTTGCTCGCGCGCAACGCGCAAGAACTCCATCACGCCCCACGGCTGCTCGTTACTCAGCCCGATAGTGCGGACTTTACCTTCTTTGATCAGTTCATCCAGCGCTTGCAGTTGCGCCTGTATGGTCACCCATGCGATTGGCTGGCCTGCGCTATCCAGCTCGGCTTTAGGGTCAAACTGGTATTGGCCGAACATGGGCACATTGCGTTCCGGCCAGTGCAGGTAAAGCACATCCAGGTAATCAGTGTGCAAACGTTGCAGGCTATCGTGCACGGCCTGGCGGATATTTGCTCTATCCAGGCCACTTGGCCCGCCGCGTATCCATTGCATACCTCGACGTGGTCCGGCGATCTTGCTTGCCAGCACGAACTTGTCGCGCGGTTGTTTCTTGATCCAGTGGCCGAGGATGGTTTCGGTGCGGGTAACAGTCTCCGCTTTGGGCGGCACCGGGTACATTTCTGCGGTATCGATAAAGTTTATGCCTTGCGCCAGGGCAAAATCCAGCTGGTTATCAGCATCCTCTTGTGTGTTCTGGTCGCCATAGGTCATGGTGCCCAGGGCAATTTTGGAGACGCGAATGCCGCTGTCTCCCAAATACGTTTCATCCATTAATGTAACACCTGCTTTTCTGTCGGCACCTGCATTACGATGCTGGAAACAGCTTCAGGTTCCTTTTCTGCGGGTAAAACCCAGCCGGCGTCTTTACTGGCCACCATCAGCATGCGGCTGATTGCTAACACCAGTTCTTTACTCAGGCTCATATTCACGTTTGCGCCACCGGCACACACGATCTGCATGCTGTTCAGCTGGTCATTAATCGACACAAAGCGCGTTTCAACTGCCAGCAGCTCCTGCTGGTTAGTCGCCGCACGTTGCTGGTAAGTGGTATCAAAATCCAGCGCTTCCAGATTCTGCACCGCTTCTGCTTCCTGCTCAAATTGACGGGTGGCTGCAGCCGGTGATTGCAAATTCTCCAGCACATTGCTTGACTGCGCAAACGACACTGGCAAATGTGCCTCACGGTTAAATACAGAAAATATTTGCCGCGCAACCCGGTAAGTAATCCATACCCGGACTTCCTGCTCATTGTTTATGGCTGCTTTTAATAACAGCCGGTCTTGCTGGCTGTCATAGGCCAAATTAATTTGCTGTACTGATTGTGGTTGAGGTTGCATATTGGACTTTCCGGAAGCTAGCGATTCGCTTGCACACTCTGACAAGTTACTAAAAGCAGTCTAAAAAAGATAGGCTTCAATACAGGTTTTTATGTAAATCTTGTGATTCGGGAACAAGTGGCAACAAGTCAAGCTGCATGGCTGCTTAATCTCAAGTGCTGGCATAGATACAATCCGATACAAAACGTTGCACCTTTCCGCGAATAAATTTCACTATTCTGAGGTCTGAATCACTAACAGCAGTCTTTGGTAGCTGTGCTTTTGGGAGAGACCTGATGAAAAAGAAATATAGTGTATTAAGCGGTTTGCTGGTCAGCCTGATGTTGATCAGCAACCTGGCACAGGCGCATCCGCCAGGTCACCGCGGCGGCTGGCGTGGCAGTGTGGGCGTCTACGTGGGCAGCCCGTTTCCCTTTTATGGACCTCCTGCACCGTTTGCTTATTCATATGGGTACCCCTACTACCCTTACCCATATGCTTACAGCCCGCCGCAAGTCATCGTGGCGCAACCGCCACAACCACAGGTATATATAGAACAAGGCAGTGGTGTGACTTCAACGCCTGATGTCTCAACGCAGCCACCGGCGCCAGCAACATCACCGACCGCCAGCGCAGGCAATAACACCGCGCAAGGCTACTGGTATTACTGTGAGCAATCCGATGGTTACTACCCTTACGTGAAAGAGTGCGCTGCGGGCTGGAAACAAGTCACCCCTACCCCGCCGCCAGCCACTTCTGGCAGATAGGATCACAGGATGAAATCCTTTACTCGTATCGTGTGCATTAGTTTGGCAGTGGCTTTAACAGGCTGTGCAACCACCCCTGGCGGGCCCAGCAATATGGCCCTGCCTGGAACCGGCAAAGACTTTAACCTGTTCAGGGCTGATGATTTATCCTGCCGCGACTTTGCACTGGGGCAAATCGGCTCTAAAAGCGTTAACCAGCAATACAATCAAAGCCTGGCAGCAACGACCGCTGTCGGCACTGTGATTGGCGCCGCACTGGGTGCCGCAGCTGGCGGGGGTCAAGGGGCAGCCATCGGCGCCGGCGTCGGCGCCTTATCCGGTGGTGCGATTGGCGCTGACACAGCCGCCACCAGCGGCGACAATGCCCAGCAAAAATATGACAACGCCTACCTGCAATGCATGTATGCGGCAGGGCATAAAATCCCGGTACCAGCCAGCATGGCGAAAACTTATACCCAGGGCGCTACTGTAACCACAACAAGTTCAACACAAATTACCAGAACTCAAAGTACGATAGGCACGCCTCCGGTGAGGTCAACCTATTACCCGCCTCCACCGCCACCTCCTGGCTATCAGCGTTAATCGAACCTGACAGATAGTCATCATGCGCTGCCTGATGACTCCCGGCCTGTCTAGCCTGCAGGGATGTCCAGTCCCGGGAGAAGTTGTACAGTAAGAGACAATGAAAAGATGAGTGATAAGTGACTGCATCGCAAACTTAGCATTGCAGTCGTGGTCGTACAGTCATGCGAATAATCAAAACCCTGTTTATCCTGGCGCTCGCTTTTTCAATCCTCAGTTGCAGCGTGGTCAAAACCGCTTACAACAACGCGCCTGCGCTGATCGCATGGCGGCTGGATGATTATTTCAATTTCAGCGATGCGCAAAAAGCCAAACTTAAACCAGCGCTGCAGGAGTTGCATGCATGGCACCGTAAAAACGAGCTGCCGCGTTATGTGGCGTTGCTGGATGAAATAAACAACGATCTAGGCCATGAGGTGAGTGCAGAAACGGCCTGCCAGCGCATTGAATCCATCAAATCAAATGCGCAGGCGCTGCAAACGAAAATCATCCCTATCATTGTGGACATAGGCGCTACCCTGAGTGATAAACAATTGCAACATTTCCAGCAAAAGCTGGAAAAGCGCAATGCAGAATGGAAAGAGGAATGGTGGCAGGAAACGGCCGAAGAACAGCGTGAAGTGAGACTGGAGAAATCCAAAGATTATGCAGAAAAAATATATGGGGATTTAAACGAAAAACAAATAAACATCTTAAAACAAAGCATTGCCCGGAATAATGTGGATCCGGCGACCATCTATTCTGAAATTCTACGGCGTGACGAAGATGCTTTGAATATTTTAAAAGCCCTACGAAACCCTTCCGCGTCAAACGAAGAAAAATCGCAACTGGTCCGCGCAGGTTTTGAGCGTATGCAAAACAGCCCGAATCTGGCTTACCAGGCGCATATAGATAAAATAACGCAACAAACCTGTGAAACAACAGCCAGCCTGCATGCAAGTACAACTGACAAACAACGGTTGCATGCTCAACAGTGGGTGCAAGATTACAAGACGCAATTCACCCAACTGCAAAGCAAATAATCTGATGGATTTGGGTTAGTAAAAAACAGGCAAGAGAATGCCTGTTTTTTATTAATGGGGCTTCTTAAATCAACATCCCGCCAGAAGCTTCGATACGCTGCGCATTGACCCAGCGATTATCTTCAGACAATAAACTGGTAATCATCGGCCCAATATCATCCGGCACACCCACCCGACCTAGCGCAGTTTGCGATGCAATAAACGCATTCACATCTTTGTTATCCCGGACCAGCCCTTGCCCGAAGTCGGTTTCAATTGCGCCCGGTGCAACAGTGTTCACCGCAATCCCCCTTGCGCCCAGCTCTTTCGCCATATAGCGGGTCAATACCTCAATACCGCCTTTCATGGCTGCATAAGCGCTGTAGCCAGGTAAAGTAAATCGTGCAAGACCACTGGAAATATTGATGATGCGACCACCATCATTGAT
>DATHWT010000053.1:0-28862 GCA_035460345.1 Methylophilus sp.
AGAACAATTCCGGTACCCGCCCAAACATACACACTCTTTTTTAATTCGCCATCAAACTGCAATCCTTGCTTGACAGCAATCTGCTCCAGCTTAGCAGCCAACTGCGCCGTAGGCTTTGCCAGTTGGCTAAAGGTTTTGTCATCAAATGCATCAACTACATAACGACTCAGTGAACTCGACATCAATTATTCCCTTAAGCAAGCGTACATTTGCATAATCTTGCTTTGTACATCCATTGAAAACATCACTCTATATATACAATTTTTGTGCCAACACATAAAATCATTTATATTCAATGAGTTAATTAATTAAACCCTCTTAAAAAAACCATTAACTGTCTCTACAGAAGCAACTGTTGTTGCGTGAGAAACAGTACTCAAAGCGGTAAAAAAACCACTCGGTGTTTTTGAGTGGTTTTTAATGATGACTGTTGAAAAAATAATTTACTGGATGATTCCGTATTGCTTCAGGTAAGCCCTGAGTACATTGCGGCTAATTCCAAGCACCCTCGCGGTTTGCACCTGGTTCTGGTGTGTGTATTCATACGCCTTCAGCACAATTCTTTTGGTGCAACTATCAAGCAAACTATCTGGTTCGAGCTTGATATATTCACTGAGCAAAGAATTCATCTGATCTTCCAGTGACAAACTGCTACTCAGGCCGGATCCGGCCAGCGTTTGCAAACTGGGCAAGTTTAAATCCGAGGGCTTGAGCAGTTTGCCATCGCACACCAGCAATGCCCGATGAATAACATTTTCCAGTTCGCGAATATTTCCCGGCCAGGGATAATCATGCATCAACTTGATTGTTTCAAGCGTGAGCTGCGGTTTAACGGTATGCAACCGGTTGCGGTAAACTTCCAGAAAATGCTCAACCAGTGGAAGTACATCTCCCTTGCGATCTCGCAACGGCGGTATTTCGATAGGGACCACTTTAATGCGGTAGTAGAGATCCTCCCTGAATCTGCCAGCATTGACGGCTTCAACCAGGTTAACATTGGTCGCAGCAATCAGCCGCACATCAATGGGCACCTGTTTTCTGGAACCAATCGGTGTCACTTCGCGCTCTTGCAGAACCCTGAGTAACTTTACCTGGGTAGATAAAGGCAGGTCGCCAATTTCATCCAGGAATAGAGTACCGCCGTTGGCAGTCTCGAACCATCCCTTTTTAGAACCTACGGCGCCGGTAAAGGCACCGCGTTCATAGCCGAACAACTCACTTTCCACCAATGTTTCCGAAAAGGCACCACAATTGATAGCGGCAAACGGGCCGGCTTTTCTAGGGCTCAAATTATGAATATGGCGTGCGACCAGCTCCTTGCCCGTCCCTGTTTCACCTTTAATCAAGGCAGTCGCATCACTGGGGGCGACTTTTTCTATCAGTGACAGCAGTTGCTTGGATTTTTCATCTGCATAGATGAGTGCACTGGCTCTGACAGACAGACTTAAACGTTGCGGATTTGGAAAAAGAACAATTTTGTCTTCTCCCGAAACATTCTCATCAAACTCGGTGGAAGTCCAAGCTCCCTCACTCGCATTGTCCCTATCATTTCTTGCCATTTGTGTATCCATCACGTTGTATCTGTACTTTAAGAACGTGAAAGATACGCTTGCTGCAAAATAATTACAAATAACATTTTGCGACCCTTTTATACCAAAAAGTTATTATAAAACCTGCAATAGTATTGTTGGCAATGCAACACTTCATCATGACCGATTGCTGCATGCGCAACAGGCAGCGCAATATGAAACATTCAAAAAACCATTTAACTATATGATTAAAAAACACTTTTAAGATGTGGCACACATTCTGCTATTAATCGGGTACCATAGGCGCCTCCCCTATACTTATAGGCCACCCCCCTATAACATTATTGTATTTATAACTAGAAAGAATTGATTCATGTCTCATCGTTCAGCACCTTCCTTTTTCTGTTTATCCGCTTTATTTTTATCCATGGCAGCCTTATCAGAATTTCAACAAGCAATGGCGGCTGATGACCAATTACCCACTGTTGAAGTGAAGGGTCAGCAAGAACAAGAATCTGCAATCAATTTAAAGGCCAAAACATCGACTGGTAGCCGTCTTGGTTTAACCAATCTGGAAACACCCGCCAGTGTGGAAACGCTGGATGCAGAGACGGTAAAATTGCGCGGTGACTACAGCATACGTGAAGCGGTTTCCCGCACTACTGGTTTTACCGACATTAGTAACCTGGGTACTGGCGTAGCTTATTCTGTACGCGGTTTCGCCGGTAACAATTCGGTGGCCCAAGCTGAAGATGGGATACGCCTTCTGGTGGCTGCCACCACCATCACCTACCCTTCTGATAGCTGGGGATATGACAGGTTTGAAGTGTTACGCGGCCCGGCTTCTGTTTTGTTTGGTGATGCCTCGGTAGGCGGCATCGTGAACAGCATACGAAAAGCACCTAGCCGCGAGTTTTCATTGCAAGGCCTGGTGAGTGGCGGGACACAAGGCGCTTACCGTTTAGGTGTAGGCGGCACTGCGCCGGTTGGTGAAGTGGCTGCGATACGAATTGACGCCTCTGCTTCGGGTGGTCAGGGGCATGTGGATGATGGCCGTTATTACAGCCATAAGCTGATGACTAACTTTGAGGTCAAGCCTTCAGACACCCTCAAGCTAAACTTCATTTATGATCATAGTGATGAGAACCCGATTCAATACACCGGTATTCCGTTGAGAAATGGACGCATTGTAAGCGGCTTGAGAGATGAAAACTTCAACATCAAAGATGGTACGCAAGAGTTTTTAGATGATCGCCTGAAAGCCAAGCTGGAATGGGATATTTCCGACAGTCTAAAACTAACCAATGTTGCCTATTGGTTTAATTCGCGCAGACATTGGAAAAATCTGGAATATTTTGCTCTTGATACTAGCAACAATACCGTGGATCGGTTTGGCTACACTGAAATCCGTCACAAGCAAAAGCAGTTGGGCAACCAGACAGTATTAAATGGTGCTAGCGATTTATGGAGTCATGAGAACAAGTGGTCCTTGGGCTATGAGGTAGCGCGAGTGGATTTGCAGTATTTTGATAACTTCTACAATGGAAATGACCCGACAAGTAACGTTGACCTGAACAACAGTAACCCTGGTTTTTTCCAGACCATTGACCCTACCGTCAAGGATTTCTCTTCAAAAACTGTGCAACAAGCTTTATTTTTGGAAGATGCATTCCGCGTCACTTCAGACCTGACGCTTAGTGCTGGCCTGCGCCAGGACTGGATACGCGTAGAGCATGATGCCAAGCTATCACCCAACGACTATACAAGTGATTTTTCACCATTCTCCTATCGCTTAGGTGCAAATTACTTGCTAACCAGCAATACCTCATTGTATGGTCAATGGAGTGAGGGTTCAGATCCGGTTTCAACGATTACTACATTGCGCCCTACCAATCGTACCTTCAGGCTTACATCAGCTCAGCAAGCTGAAATTGGTGTGAAGCATATTCTGGACGATCGTAAAGGTGAGCTAACACTAGCCATCTATGATATTACCAAAGATGACATCATCACTAGAGACCCTAACAACTCTGCACTTCGAGTACAAGGTGGCCAGCAGTCTTCGAGAGGTGTAGAGTTCTCGGCTTCGCTGCTGCCATTTGAGCATTGGCGAACAGACTTCAATTTGGCAATTTTGGATGCCAAATTTGACAGACTGCTTGAAAGCGTTGGTGGAACCAATGTCTCACGTGCTGGCAATACGCCTACTGATGTGCCTGAACGTGTGGCTAATGCCTGGGTTTATTACCAGCAACCTGCTTGGCAAGCCGGACTCGGTGCGCGTCTAGTAGGGGCGCGTTACTCCAATACTGCTAATACTACAAAAATGCCAGGTTATACCGTGTATGACGCCAATGTAGCCTGGAACATCAACAAACAAGTGACTCTGCGCGCAAGCATCCGCAACCTGACTAATAAACTGTATGCCCCTGTTGCTTATGATACTGAGCAGTTTATTATTGGTGAATCCCGCCGTGCTGAAATTCGTGGCGAGTTTAACTTTTAAGCAAATATCATAAGTTAGTTGTTGTGCGGTATTTGTATCTCACCCATCGATGGCTGGGCCTGACCTTAGGCCCACTCATCGTGCTTTGGTTGTTGTCAGGGGTAGTGATGCTATTTGTCAGCTACCCCTCTCTCACTCATGAAGAGCAGCTGGACCACTTACAACCATTGCAGCGTTCATTGATAAAAGTTTCTCCAGAAAAAGCCTGGCATTCAATTTTTAGAAAAACTTCGGAAACTTCAGCTCCAAAGAGTACCCAACTGGCGATGCAACAAAGCCGGCCTGTGTATTATTTTTTAACAGACCACTGGCGAGCAGTATGGGCAGATTCGGGCAATGCAGTTGTGGTCAATCGGGAGCTGGCTATTAGCAATGCTCTCGCGTTCCAACCAGCCACACGCGTTAACAAAGTGAGTCTGATCTCGCTTGATCAATGGTCTTTTTCAGGCAAGTTAAATCCCCATCGCCCGCTTTACAAAGTCTCGCTGGAAAACGAAAACAAGTCCGAAATATATATTTCCAGCCGTACCGGGCAAGTCGTTCTTGAAACCAGCCAGCATGAACGGTTCTGGAATTGGCTAGGTTCAATCACCCACTGGGTTTATTTCACAGAATTACGCGCTCAGAGAGAGGTCTGGCGGCAGGTGATCTTGTGGCCAGCCGGCGCTGCGATCACCTTATCTGCATTGGGTATCTGGATAGGCATAGCACGCATGCGGCTGACTTCGCGTTATAGCCGTAACCGGCATACGCCCTATCGCGGCTTTATGCGTATACATCATATTGCCGGTTACACGCTGGGCATGATCCTGTTCACCTGGTTATTCAGCGGCTGGTTGTCTATGACACCGATGAACTGGCTGTCTGACCGTAGCTTATCCGATGATGAATTAAATCACTGGCATGGCAAACCGGTTTCTTTGCAGGACTACCGTGTGCCTGACCAATTACCAACGGAAACAAAAATACTGGAATGGACGCCCTTTTCAGGTCAGGCTGGCGTGATCGGCCATAGCTTCAATAAAAGCCAGAGGCTGCATCCTGAAACCGGAGAAGGGTTGCCAGCGTATACACTGGCTCAGTTGCAGGCGGCAGCCGGCGGTATGCAAGCAGCACCATTTGTATCCATTCATTGGCTCACTGGGCACGGAGATGCTTATTACAGCAAGAATGACGAACGTATACCCGTTGCACGTGCCAGCTTTGATGGAGATACCAGTATCAGCTATTACATCAATGCGATTACAGGCGAAATTGTTTCGAGCCACGATACGCGCAGCCGCGCCTATCGCTGGCTATTCACTGCACTGCACACCTGGAACTTTCCGGGGATTGAACCGCAGTTCTGGCGCAGGTTTTTGATTATCCTGCTATCCGTCGCCGGGCTCACTATTAGCCTGACTGGCCTCTACTATGGCTTCAAGCGTTTAGCCTTGCAACGCTAGGGTCCAATCAATATTTATCGCGACGCACGTCGGCAGGAATATAACTCCACTTCGGTATCCACAGCAAAGCGACTAATGACCCTATTGCAGCTGCTATTGCAATAAAAATCATGGCAGGATGTTCTGCAATCTGCTCCGGGTAAATACTGACGAATGCGCCCAGGCCGATGGCATTGCCGCCTGTGACCAGCACAGCAGCGGCATAATCGTGGAAGCGGCGCGCCTTGTTCGCACCCATGGCCCATTTAGGGTCTGTGTTATAACTGGGCATATGGGTATGCGCATTATCCAGCTTTTCCAGTTCAGCCAGAAAGAGGCGCAAATTTGTAATCGCCCGCTCGGATTTATAATCGAGGAATGCAAGGCTGGTTGAAGCCACCGGGAAGCCGAGCACCAGCCACTCTATAGGCAAAGGATCACTTACCGCTCCTGATGGTTTGAGTGCCACCAGGGCAGCGAGCAAACTCACTGTCAGGGTGACATACAGAGTCAGGGCCTGCTGCCGCTGGGTGATACGGGCATTGACCTCTTGCGAGGCAGAAATAAACCGGTAATTCGCATCAACGATATTTTTTGACATGGATTAAGCTTAACTCCATCAGTGGAATAGCTATCAGAGTGTAACTGAAACAAAAAAACCGGCACAGCCTTCTGATGTAGAAGCCATTCCGGTTGAGCTAATCGGTAAGATACTGGCTTGGTAAAGTCTTAACTTAGATCAGCCTGCTTGATCAGGCGTGCAAACAACCCTGATTCGGCCTGGCCTAACGGTTTAAATGAAACAGGAAACTTATCATTCGGGTACCAATACGCGGAATGGCAGGCTTCACAAGCTTTTTCTATGCCCTCTCCAGCCTTGAGTAAGGCATCCGGGTTCTTTTCATCAATGGCAATCAGCGCGATTTTAGTTGCTTCCTGCAGACCCTGGGCTTTCAGGTTGAAATCAGCGCGGTTATTACGAATCAGCGCTTCAATCTTTTTCGGATCTTCTTCAACCGGATGAATAGAAGTACTGGCACCTTTTACGGCGACCTGGCGATCAGGAATCTGTAATAAATTACCGGCCTCAATCAGGGCAATCGCATGTTTCCTCAGTACTGCCCACTCCTCATCGCTAGAAGGCGCCTTTTCTTCGACCCCTTCTTTGGTGACTGTCGTAGAAACGGAATTCCAGATGGGATCGACATTAGGATCAATCACCGAAAGCATCAACTCCTGCAAGGTGCCAAATGGTTTAATGCCGTTTGGTACTTCTGTCGTTTGTTGGCTACAAGCAGTGATGACTAAATACGCCGTGGTTAAAAGAACTACCTTTAAATTCATGTATAAACTTGCTTTCTATTGCCGTTGTTCTAATTCAAAAATCCGATGGCACGTCCTGCAAAAGCCACACCAAACCACAGGGTAAGGCTCAGTATGGCTGCAGATATTGCCACCACCGGTTTCGGATTCTCTTTACGTGTCACCAGCCTGGTGATCGTAAAATGCACGACCAGCACGGCGGCCAGCAGATAAAACTTCAGCCAGAATGCAGGATTCGGGTAATACAGTGAAGCACTCGGCAAGAGGATAAACAAGCCGGATATCGCAACCAGCGCCAACCCGGTGAGTATCAGGGGATTAGTGACTTTAGCCAGGTAAGGAATGGGTTGCTTTCGCAATCCCAGGCCAACCAGGCGAAGGTTAACGATTAGCACGGCAGTTAGAATCAGCAGGAACCCCAGTATATGAAACAACTGGGCAATCGCACCTGCAAATGCATTCAGCTGGGAAATATACAGGCTGACCTGGTTGGTTTGTAGTTCGGCAAAAAAAGCTTCTGTAGTCATGGTCTGGTTCTCGCAATTACTTACATTAGAATCTGGATTGTGTGGCTTCCAGGTATGGAATCAGCCGCCCAAAAATTACTACCCCACTCCATGAAACCAGTGAAACCCAGCCTGCAATCTTTGCACCTGCCGGAAACTGCGCCTGCTGGCCCCATACGTTTACGGTTCTGCCAAATTTCAGTTCAAACCAAAGGGCATTAAATCCGGCAACGACAATCAGTGCCAGTTTGAGCGGGAACACAGGAATCTCCCAGATACGCGGCCCTTCTGCCCACAATAAAATGATACCGGTGATAAATGTGATCAGAAAACCTACCAACACATAAGGCCTGAAATTATGCAGCACTTCTTTGACCGGCACCTGTTTAAGGAATACACCAATCAGTCGCAAATCAGTCGCAATAATTAAACCGACCGATAGAGCCAGCCCAATCAAATGCACACCTTCAAGTAATGGAAACAGGTACAGTGATTCGCGGACACTGGTGCCAAATTCCGAGTCATGCAGAATTTGTAAAAATTGAATAATGGTCATGAATGTCCCTAATAAATAATGGCTATAACGAATAGGCCCAAGTCTCAGTATTTAGTAGCAGTAATCCGCTTCAACACTTGTTATATAGGCTTATCCCCTATGGCTATAGCAGACTCCATGCCATCTGTGAGCTAGAAGATAAAAATTTTCAAGCCATTGTTTTTAATATACTTTATAAGAAAATACAGGGTACTTTCCAGGAAAGGAAGTCTAATGACTGTTGCATGAGCAACAAGCGGATATGCGGAGTGTTGTTTAAACAGCAACCTGCGATATAAAAAGAAAAAGTATGCTATCCCCTGAAATAACCCTAAGAGGGTTTATCAGGGCATAACATACACAGAAGATGCAGCAATTGACTGATGTCAGCTTAACTGCTGCCGGGAGACGGTCAGGCCAGGTGTTGACGGAAAAATTGCACCGTCCTTTCCCAGGCTAACCTTGCAGCTGCCGCGTCATACCGCGGCGTTGTATCGTTATTGAAACCATGTTGCACATCAGGATAAATAAACGCCTGATAATTCACTTTGGCGGCTTTTAATGCAGCTTCATACTTGGGCCAGCCGGCATTGATACGTTCATCCTGGCCAGCGTAGTGAATCAGCAAAGGCGCCTTGATTTTGGCGACTTCTTCATCAGCAGGCTGCCCACCGTAAAAAGGCACTGCCGCACCAAGATCGGAGACTTTAGTCGCCAGGAAGTTAGAGATACCACCACCGTAGCAAAAGCCCACCACACCCACTTTGCCATTACCTTGCGGCAGTTTTTTCAATGCAGCGGCTGAAGCAATAAAGTCTTCACGGCTTTTGGCCTGATCCAGTTTCTGGAACAGCTCACGCGCCTTGTCTTCATCACCGGGATAGCCACCGAGCGGGAATAAAGCGTCAGGGGCAAATGCAATAAAGCCGTCAACGGCCAGACGGCGCGCGATATCTTCAATATGCGGATTCAAGCCACGGTTTTCATGCACTACCAGCACAGTCGGCAACTTGCCTTTGGCATGGGCTGGCGTGACCAGATAGCCGCGTACTTTGCCATAGCCATTGGGCGAATCAATTTCGATGTACTCGGCCTTGATACGCACATCAGACTCTTCGACTTGTTTGGCCTGGGCAAACTTGGGCGTTAGCGCGGCCAGCAAGCCAGTGGCAGTCACACCAGCCACCGTATATTTACCGGCCTGGTTGAGGAAATCACGCCGGGTGATATCCCCGTGCACAAACTTGTCAAACAGCCCCAATACTTCCGGATGAAAATCCTTCGCTGTTTTTTGCGTCATTCAAATTCTCCGATTCTTATCAGTGTTAACGATTATTTGGCGCGACCCAGGAACCCTTGTGCCAGCAATGGGATACGGTAAGCGGCGCCGCGGCCTACCACCACCAGGGTTTTCTTGTCTTTGCCGGCAAATGCCAGATTCTGTGGCTTGTTAGGCAAGGCAATGATACCCAGCTTCTCGCCCTTGGCAGAAAACACCTCTACACCCGAGTTGGTTGCAACATAAACGCGGTTGTCAGCGTCGATGGCAATCCCATCTGCACCACTGGCAAATTCACCCGCCGGGTTTTTCTGGTAGCCATCCAGCTTGGCAAAATCACGCTTGTTGGACAAGGAACCATCCGCCTTGATGTCGTAGGCAATCAGGAACTGGTTGGCAGTATCCGCTACATACAAGGTTTTCTCGTCTGTGCTCAACTGTACACCGTTAGGGCGCTTGAGGTCATTGATCACGCGGGTAGTTTTGCCATCAGGCGTGATGTAGTAGACCGCAGGCCGCGCCGCTTCCGCATCTTTTTCTTCCGGCTTGGGTATCACGCCGATATCAGTGAAGTAAATGCCGCCCTTTTTGTCCAGCACCAGGTCATTCGGACGCTGGAAAGGTTTGCCTTCAAAGCTGTTAGATAACACTTTTTCATGGCCGGCCGGATATACGATCCCTACTTGTGGTTTCAGGTTCTGCACCGAGATCAGGTCACCTTTAGGTGTGAATGCCAGGCCATTAGAGCCATTGCTGTTCTGCAGGAAAATCGAAACCGCACGGTCTTCTTTCAGTTGTGTGATGCGGTTGGCGCGCGTTTCTGTGAAGATGGCTGAACCGTCAGGCAAAGTGATGGGCCCTTCAGTGCCTTCAAAACCTTCATAGAGGAACTCGTATTTCGTGCCTTTGGCAACGACACCCGGAATATCGGCATTCACTTCATATTTAGGCGTTGGCGGTGCAATGCGGGTCAGCGCCCCGCCCTGCGCTTCGTAATCCTGCACACCAATCGCACCCACCACTTTGTAGCCTTTTCCAATCAATAAATCAGCAGCTGCATGCGCACGACCGGCATGGTTGGAAATAGTAGCAATCTGTTTATCTTTCGGGATGTAATCCAGGTACTGTTCCAATTCTTTGGACTGGATGTTCAGGTAGACAGGAAAGCCGCCGATCTTGATCAACTCATCAGGGCGACGTAGATCGATCAGCACGTAGTCGCTAGGTTTGGCAAGGATGGCATCTACATCCGCTTTATCCAGTTTTTTAGAGATAGGTGGTTTTTTCGCTTCTTGCGTATTGGCTGGTGCAGTGCTGGTTGCCCCAGTGGAGCTTACACCGCCGGCATAAGATAACGTTGCCGCAGAAAGAAATAGTGAAGCCACTACCAGGTGAATTTTTTTCATTGTAATCCTTTTATTAGGTCTAACAGAGTGATGCAATACATGCACAGCCTTGACCATGACATGCGATATCGGCCATTACTATTGCAACCTGCGTGCCAGCTTTTGAGGTATGTGATGATTAGCTCACAATCTAAATATTTATCAGCTAATCAATTGATATTAAAAGGATTTTTATAAAATAAAAATGGCACGCTATTCACGTGCCATTTAAGGGGAATTATTGAGCTGTTTACTCTGCAACAGTTGCCGTATCAGCATGTTGCACTAGAAACAAACTTGGTATTAGAAGTTGTAGCGCAAACCTACACGTAAGGAGCGAGGCTCCAATGGGTGAACCAGGCGCCCATCAATGCCCTGCCCGCCACCGCAACCTGCCCCATCCTGACGCGAGCAGGCGCCGCCCCAGTATTCGATATCATTGGCCTTGCGGTTAAACAGATTGAGGATGCTGGCTGACAGTTGCCAGTGCGGATTAACCAGGTAATCAAGCCTGGCGTTTGCTGTTACAAATGAGGAAGATGTCTGTGCGCCGGTTTCTTCGAGCGCGTAAGATCCGATATAACGTACCCTGACGCCGCCGGACCAATGGCTGCCATCATCATAGTTAGCCGCCAGTGATCCGCTGACCGGAATGGCATTCGGCACATGACGGCCACCGTTTTCTTCACGGTCAAACCTGGCTTTTGATAACGCCAGATCGGCATCCAAGAAAAAATAATCTGACAAAGTCAGGTGGTTAGTCCATTCCACCCCATACCGGTGTGAACTACCACGAGGTTCAGTGATCCCTTCGTCGCCGACAAACACCAGTTCGGAAGCCGATTTTACCTGCCAGACGGCCAGTGCTGTTTGCCAGCCTTCAAATGGCGCGGCACGCAGTCCTATTTCACCACCACTACTTTTCGCGAGTAAGGGTACGCGATCAGCGGGAGAGCCATCAACGGCATTACTGGTGATTACAGCACCACGACTGTCATTACTATGGAAACCGCGACCCCAGTTGGCATAAAACTCCAATTGATCGAATGGTGCGATCGCGACCCCAAGTTTAGGGCTGACCTGATGGGCAGTCTCACTGCCGCCATTCGCCAGGTTAAACTGGCCGCCACGCGCATCTACATCGGCAGAAACGGTGTCATAGCGTAAGCCGAGATTGGTACGCAGCCATGAAAACCAAGGTGTTTTCAATTCGCTGTAGAGCGCGCTGCCGGTCTGGTTTACCTTATTCTGGCTGACGGTATTGGTACGGACGCGATTAACCGTATCATACAAACCCAGAGCGCCTATGCGGTCGTGGCGCAACTGCGCACCGGCGATCACTTCGGTATTAAACCAGCCTTCAGGCAATAACCAGTGCTTTTCAGCCTGTCCGCCAAACAGCGTACGATGGTCTTCCTGCTCATGCTGGTCGCCATCAGGGCCATTGATATAACCGGATGGTGCGCTGAACAGGTTTAAGCCATAGTCGATCACCCAGGCATTGATTTTCCGTGAAGAACGCTCATCACTCTGGTTCCATTCACCCGACAAACTGATACGATGGGTTTTACCGCCATCATTGGGGACCAATGTACCGAATCGGCCAATCTCGCCACTGTCAATAGCGCGTTGCGGCACATGCTCGCTGGCCACCCAGGTACTTTTATAGGCCATGGCGGTAATGGTGTAGCCGTCACTGGCTGTCCCTTCACTGATACTGCCATGCAAATTGGCCTTGTTCAGGTTTTGCGACTGATCCCAGGGACCGTCATAACCAACCAGCTCAGCAGCGCCCAAGAACTGGCGGCCATTCCACTCGACACTGCCCGCGGTTAAAAAGCGTTGGTACTGGTATTCACCAACTGTGAGTGCAGCGAAAGGTGTATTGAGTGAGCGTTTGTACTGGATACGCGCCGAACCGGTGGTACTGAAGTCACCATCCTCCGCCGCATAATGCCCTTTCTGGTAACGCAGGCCTCCTATCAATTCCGGAATCAGGAAATTCAAATCCATATACCCCTGGCCATGCGCATGGCTGACCATATTGATCGGCATGCCGTTCACATAAGTAGCAAAGTCACTCCCATGATCCAGGTTAAAGCCGCGCAGGAAATACTGGTTGGCTTTTCCATCACCTGAGTGTTGTGTCACGATCAGTCCCGGGACAGTTTCCAGGACCTCTCCTGGACGCAGGAATGGTCTGTGTGCCAACTGCTTTTCAGTCACTTTGCCATCTGATGCAGAGTCAGCCACCCCGATCAGCGCATGGATTTCCGCACGTACTTCAATCGCCGGTAGTGTTTCCTGATTTTCGGCCAGTACGCAAGTGGTCCATGATGTCGCCAATAATGCCATCAGCCAGCACCAGCCGTTATTTTTCTTATACATGTAATTCCCTTATTTGTTGCGTCACGACAAAAGGCGACGATTATCACAATGGATAGGGGGCTTCCCTATCAGGGGATTTACATAGCAGGAGTTATGCCAAACATGGTTGACAATAAAATCAATCAGTTAGGTTAATAAATACGGAAATTTGCTGTTGCAATCTGCACAGTTTTCTAGCAATTGCGTGATTTACAACAGCCGGATTAGCAGACAGGAGTTATTTCAGATAGGTTTTGAGGACATTGATCACTTCATCTAGATCTTCCTGATGATTGTGTCCGGCTTCATCGCCTTGATGTGCATGTCCTAAATGTTCGCGGATATGCCCTTCCAATGCTTCTGACATCAAACCGTCAATTGCGCCACGCACGGAAGCAACCTGGTGCAGAAAATTAGCGCATGCCACACCGTTATACAGTGACTTTTCCAGCGCATCGATTTGACCTTTGATACGGTTAATGCGCAGGCCAAGTTTTTTATTATTTTCCGTGATGTGAGACATGGTGTTCCTTAAAAATAATGCCGGGGGCAGAATGACTGGCTCCCGGCATTGATGGTCAAGTCGAGAGAATTAGCTTGAATATTTGATTGAGCAACCATAAGGTTTGGTACTTGCATGTGGCACTTTCTTGCCATCCGCCAGTGCTGCCCATACTTCACGCACGTAGTTGTTTGCCTTTGGCAGATCTTCAACTTTGGCAGTTGGAATATCATCGATGCCGCCTTTGTAGACCAGGATGCCTTTAGGGTCAACAATGTAAATATGCGGTGTCGTCTGTGCACCGTAAGCCTGGCCGATTTTGCCGTCCGCATCCAGCACTACATAAGCAGGTTTTGCGCTTCTGGACTCATTCAGCTTGGTAGCTTCTGCACCACTCACATGGCCTTGTTTACCTTCTGCGGATGAGTTCACTTGCACCCATACAATATTCTTAGCGGCTGCGTCTTTTTGCAGTTGTGGAATATTACCACTTTCGTAGTGTTTTTTAACAAACGGGCATTCGTGGTTGGTCCACTCCAGCACCACTGTTTTACCTTTGAGTGAATCTAGGCTGAGCTTACTGCCATCAGCTGTAATACCGGTGAATGCCGGTGCCGGTTTATCGACAATGGTCTCTGCAGAAACAGACTGGCTAAATACGCCAATCGCCAGACCGATCAAGGTATGAGTAAAAATTTGTTTAATTTGCATGATAGCTCCTGGGTTGTATAAACGTTATGGTTAATTAAGGTTGGATATGGGATAGCACACTGGATGGCGTTAGAATCTGTGGTAGCTCAATCGGCTTGCCGGCATGTCCCGCGGGATAAAACACATACAAAGGCACACCACTGCGCCCGAACTTAGTCAGAATTTTGGTGATTTCGGCATCTTTGTTGGTCCAGTCACCTTTTAAATATGTAATTCCCTGCTGCTCGAATGCCTGCACGACTTCCGGCTGGCTGAGCGCGACTTTTTCATTGACCAGGCAACTGATGCACCAGCCCGCAGTAAAATTCAGGAAAACCGGTTTGCCTTCTGCCAGCAAGGATTCAAGTTTTTCGGCCGAATAGGGCTGCCAATTTTGTTTTAGGGATTTAGCCTGTTTATCAGGCAAAGCTTCTGTGGGTGTTTCGGCCAATAAAGTGACCAGCCCGATAGCAAGTCCCACCACCAGCATTACGCCAGCATTTGCAAACTTAAGCCTGATTGATGAAGCGCCCCTGCTGATGGCATAGATCCACGCCGCCAATGCAATCAATACAAAACCACTGAGGACCAGCACCACCGCCAGTTCACCTTGCTGCTGGGCCAGCACCCACACCAGCCACACGGCAGCTGCATACATGGGGAACGCGAAGAACTGCTTGGTGTATTCCATCCAGATACCCGGTTTTGGCAATGCTTTTTGCAGGCCAGGCCAATTGGTGAGCAGCAGATAAGGAAACGCGAGGCCCAGACCGAGACTGATAAAAATCACAATCAATTCAGGGGCTGGCCGCGCCAGCGCAAAGCCTAAGGCAGCGGCCATAAATGGCGCAGTACAAGGCGTTGCCACCACAGTGGCGAGTACACCGGTGAAGAAACTACCCCAATAACCAGGCTTGTCTGCCAGATGACCACCTATGCCACTGATGCCGCCACCAATGTTAAACACCCCGGATAAATTCAAGCCGACAGCAAACATCAGGTAAGCCATCAGGAACACAAACCATGGCGACTGAAACTGGAAGCCCCAGCCGACCTGTGCACCGCCTGCTTTTAACAACACCAGCACCAGGGCAAGCGCAACAAAGCTGACAACAACACCAAGGGTATATATCAGCCCTTGCCTGATCAGTTCACCACGACCCAGGTTGGAATGCGAAATCAGAGAAAGTGCTTTGATAGACAATACTGGAAATACACAAGGCATCAGGTTCAAGACCATGCCGCCTGCGAACGCCAGGAGAATCGCCAGCAACAGACTGTCAGTGCCCGTTTCAGCGGGACTGGATTCGGTCACCGCTTGCAGTTTGGGGTTCAGTAAAAAGCCTCTGGTGTCAGTACCCTCCCCCTTTGCAATCAAAACACCCTCCAGCACTTCACCAGGTTGCAGTGGAATATCTCCGGCATGCAGCTCTATGGCGATACCATTAGCTGTTTTTGTAACGACTTGCTCATGGCTTTGTGCAATCTTTCCCCATTCGTAAGGATAAAACCAGATATCCTGCACTGCTGCATCAGCCAGCTCGGGTGCATCCACCAGCAATGACAATGATCCGTCGCTGCCTTGCAAGCGGACAGGCCAGCTTACTTTCGCAGCTTGTCTTTCCAATGCCTGGTCGATATCTGGAGAAGCGGATTTCTGGCTGTGGCCAGCGGCTACCACTGGCAAATCCAGCGATAAAACAACTTGCTGGGGAATACACTCTTCCTTGCACACCAGCCAGTCGACCACCGCCTGCACTTTCAGCGGCTTGCCAGGTTTTAATTCGGCTGGCAATTTCACAGGTGTAGGTAATGTCACGCTATTTTCATAGCCGTAATTCACTATCGGGCCCATTTTGAAACGGTCCGGTAACGGCCAGACCACATCACCGGCTTCAATTGGCTGGGAGAATTTCCAGCCAATTGTGGTCACCGTGCCGGAGTCACCTGGATTACGCCAATAGGTATGCCAGTGCGGTAGGATATCCAGCTTGACCCCAAGCGTGATCTGCTCTCCCGGCGCAATGTGGCTATGCGAAGAAATCAGGGTAGCGGTCACTTGCGGTGTGCTGGCCTGATTTGAAGCCGCCATGACAGGCAGGCTGAATCCCATCCAGAAAACCCAGAGTATCAGACTTCTTATGGAATAACGTTTAAACATCATTGTGCGAGCCTGGCCTGGATTTTCTGTAAACCGGCAACGGCGCAAGGCTCATCCGTACGCCCACCACCCACCCCGATCGCCCCGATAATTTCGTCACCGACTTTAATCAGGATACCGCCCGGACGGCCATTGATATTGGGGTTAGCAGCGACTGCATCAGCAAATGCCTTATCGGTTTTTGCCTGTTCGAACAAAGCACTGGTGCTTTTTTTGTATTGCAACGCGGTCTGTGCCTTGATTGTGCTGGAACTGACACCACGCGGTGAAGTGCCATCCGCTGCCAGTAAGGCTTTTAACACGCCTGCGGAATCGACCACACTGGCTGCGACTGTTTGCGCGCCATCTGCAGCACATGCTTCAACGGCAACTTTTGCGGCTTCAATCGCCAGTGCCAGTGATGGGCCTTTGGCGGCAGGCACCCTGGCAGGTGTATTGGCTGGAGGGGGTAGAGGATCTTCGGCCATTACTGGACTGGCAAGGCCTGCGTACAACGAAACAAGTACAAGACTTGCAGATAATTTTTTCATAACCTTATTCCCTGAATCTTTAAGCAAATGCTTTAAGCATCATTTTTTTAGCAGATGTGACAGCATCACCCCACTTCACATTTAGGCTGCAATTCATTAATTCCTGGCATGGAATGCAACGCATGCATATGTAAACATCAGGGAGCGTATTGGCAATTGCTATGCCAATACTTCACAAACTTACATATGAGATAAAATAAATAATTTTTAACCGATTAAAATCAATACATTATTGATAGGCACATAATTAGTTTAAAAATTAAAGTTATTTAGTTAATCACTCTCAAATCATCACGCCTGTTTGAAATTCAACACTTGACTCAACATATTGCTGCTATAGAAACATTCATTCTTACTCAACTAGAATTTCAACACTGTTTCTACACAAACACTTTGCTCTTGAATTGTTCAGATACCAGCAGACCACAGATTTACATCTCCAAGGCCTCGACATCCTGGTATAAATACCTTTAAAAATTTCATATACAAATCAGCCTCTTAAAAAAACTGGCATCAAATCAAACAGCCAGCAAGACGGAGAAGTAACGTGGCATATTTTCTGCTATTAGTCATCGCTGAAAGCAATACTATATTGATGACTAACCTTTTATCCGGACCTATGCGTCTGTGATTAAAGTAACCAGGATTAAAGCGACGCATGCAAGACACCACCATAAAAGTCTGGGACCTTCCACTACGACTTTTTCATTGGCTATTAGTCATTACAGTCACAATCGCATATCTGTCGGTAAAAACCGACTGGATGGATGTGGATATCCACTGGTATACGGGTCTGGCCATTACTTTCCTGGTGTTATTCCGTTTAAGTTGGGGGATTGTTGGCACACCCACCGCCAGATTTACCCAGTTCTTCCCTACCCCGCGCAAGCTGCTGAATTACTTTAGAAGTTCGTGGCAGGGCGTTGGACACACGCCAACCGGAGCATTGTCAGTGATTGCGCTCCTGTTATTACTGGCGGGGATGGTTGCAACCGGCGTAATTGCCAGTGATGACATCACGCTGCAAGGTCCGTTAGCCAAATATGCAGATGAAGCACTGAGCGACAAGATGTCCGAATTACATGCCCTGCTGTTTAATGTATTGCTGGGCCTGATTGTTTTGCATGTCCTCGCTATCGTTTTCTACGGGTTATTCAAAAAAGACAACCTGTTAAAACCAATGATCAGTGGGAAAAAGTCCGTGCCCCTTGCCGCCTCATTAACGCTTCCGCCTATCAGTAAAAGGCTGGGATGGCGCTTACTGTTTAGTTTAATCACTGCTGGCGCATTGACCTGGCTGCTGTTCAGCCCGCAAGCGCATACCTTTTTTTACCAGCCCCCGCCTGCCCCAGTTGTGCCTGCTTCACAGCATGCATGGTAACAACAGGCGTTTTTTATCATCATTTCAAGGAAAAAATACATGAAAATTCAGACAATCCTGTGCGCGCTTTTGATGTTGCAAGGAGCAGCAGCTTCTGCAGGCCCGATTGAAGATCAAATCAAGTTCCGCCAATCTGCTTACAGTTTTATTGGCTGGAACACCAACAAAATCAAAACCCAGCTCGACAATCCGGATACATTGTCAAAAGAGGAAATAGTTGCCGCGGCGAATGCAATTGCTGCTGCTGCAAACTCGGGACTGGGCGCGTTATATGGTCCAGGGACAGACAAGGGTGAAGGCTGGAAGAAAACCAGATTAAAATCCGAGTTCTTTGAAAAGCCTGAAGAAGCGAAAAAGGCAGCTTTGCAGTTCAACCTGGAAGCTAATGAATTTGCCAAGGTGGCCGGGACTGGTGATGTGGGTCAGATCAAGGCCAAGTTTGGCAAACTGACGCAATCATGCAAATCTTGCCACGATAGCTTCAGAGAAAAAGATGTGAAATAAACATCACTCTTTATTTCGATTTTGAACGTGCACGGCGGCTGGCAATTGTCAGCCGCCGTGCGTATGTTTAGCAATAAAACAAACCTTTTAACGCCTGTAGATGCATGAGCCAGTATGTCTTTTAAAAAACTAATATTTTTAGCCTTAGTCAGCGTGATCCTGATTGGTGGTTCAACATGGCTTTGGCGGGCTTATGAGGCACGTAATGGTGTGGCCGCTGATGAGGCTAATCCTGCCGAATCTAATGATGCCGGTCATAACAATGCAGACAAACACTCCCCTGGCGGTGGTCGTCATCGCGGTGACAAGCCGGTGCCGGTAGTGGTGTCTGCGATCGTCAAAGCCGATGTGCCTATTATCCATTCCGCGTTGGGCACGGCGATCCCTTCCGCTGTAGTGACAGTAACCAGCCGCGTTAACGGGCAGTTGATACAAGTGGCCTTTAAAGAAGGTGAACTGGTGAAACAGGGACAATTGCTGGCAAAGATAGACCCGAAACCATTCGAAACGGCGCTGGCACAAATCCAAGGCCAGGCCGTGCGTAATCAGGCGTTGCTGAAAAATAGCCAGATTGACCTGGAGCGGTTCAAAACACTGCAATCACAAGATTCGATCGCGTCCCAGCAGGTCGACTCACAGGCTTCACTGGTACAACAATACCAGGGCACGGTGCAGGCTGACCACGCCTCTGTGGAAAACGCCAGGTTGCAACTCGGTTATACCAATATCATTGCGCCGATCAGTGGCCGTATCGGTTTGCGCCAGGTAGATAGTGGCAATAACATCACGACTACCAACCCGATTGCCGTCATTAACGCCATCCACCCGATTCATGTGGTGTTTACGCTGCCTGAAGACAAAATCACGCAACTGGTGCAACAAACGCATACGCCGGGCGGACATCATAAACTTAAGGTGGAAGCCTGGGACAAATCAAACAATACCAGACTCGCCAGCGGCTTTTTGACCAGTATCGATAACCAGATAGATACCACGTCCGGCACACTGAAACTCAAGGCGGAATTTTCCAATGAGGACAATCGCCTGTTTCCCAACCAGTTCATCAATGTGCGCCTGTATAGCGACACCATACGCAATGCCAGTGTGATTCCGATCAATGCGTTACAGCATGGGCCGGACGGCGCCTTTGTTTACAAAATTGTTCAAGAAGAAAAAGGCGATAAAGTCATTTTGCAAGCGGTAACGGTGGGCCACACCAATGGCGAGATTGCAGCCATCACGAATGGCCTCGCCGCCAATGACCAGGTAGTCAGCAGCGGCATCGATAAGCTGAAACAGGATGCCAAGGTGAAAATTAAAAACCCGGCAAATGCCTTTGACGATAAAGAGGAAGCGGGTGCCGGGAAAAAATCCAGGCGACCTCACGGTGCTGGTGCTACGGACCAGCCACATAAACGTCGTGCGGATGCGCCTGCTTAAGCAGCGCACTGGTTGATCATGAATCCGTTTAGAATTTTTATCTTGCGCCCGGTAGCGACCTCTCTGCTGATGCTTGCCATCTTGCTGGCAGGCATACTGTCATACAGCCTGCTACCCAAATCCGCTTTACCACAAGTCGATTACCCTATCATCCAGGTGGTGACCTTGTATCCTGGCGCGAGTGCTGAAGTGATGGCGATGAATGTCACCTCACCGTTGGAAAGGCAATTTGGCTCCATGTCTGGCCTGGCGCACATGTCTTCTGCCAGTTCTGGCGGTGACTCTGTGATCACGCTGCAATTCAGCCTGAAAACCAGCCTGGATGTGGCCGTCCAGTCTGTCCAGGCCGCCATGAACGCCGCCAGCAGCTTTTTACCTGCGGACCTGCCAGCGCCGCCTATCTATAACAAAGTCAATCCTGCCGATGCCCCGGTATTAACACTGGCGGTGACCTCCCCTACACTGCCGCTACCGAAATTGCGCGACCTGGTGGACACGCGCATGGCGCAGAAAATTGCACAAGTGAATGGCGTCGGGCTGGTCAGCGTTGATGGCGGGCAAAAACCGGCTATCCGCATCCAGGTGAATCAAAGCGCATTGGCAGCCTACGGCCAGGGACTGAATGATTTGCGCACCTTGATAGATAGCGCCAACTCTAACCAGGCCAAAGGCAATATTGATGGCCCGCTGCTGGCTTACGAGCTGGATGCCAACAGCCAGCTGCGTTCTGCAGAGGAATACCGCCGCTTGATCATCGCCAATATCAATGACAGGACGGTACGCTTAAGCGATGTGGCGGATATCAAGGAAGCGCAGGAAGACTTGTACCTGGCCGCGTGGGCAAATAAAACCCCGGCAGTGCTGGTCAATATCAAGCGCCAGCCGGGGGCGAATGTCATCGAGGTGGTTGAGCAGATCCAGGCGCGATTGCCTTCATTGACCGCCGGCTTACCTGCCGATGTCGAAATCAGGGAGTTGACCAATCGCACCCATACCATCCGTAGCGCGTTGCACGATGTGCAGTTTGAACTGATGCTGGCGGTCGGGCTAGTGGTGATGGTGATTTTCCTGTTCTTGCGTACCGCAGCCGGCACCCTGATTCCCAGCCTGACGGTTCCGCTGTCGCTGGTGGGCACTTTCGGCGTCATGTATGCCGCTGGTTTCAGTATCAACAACCTGACACTGATGGCACTCACTATCGCCACCGGTTTTGTGGTGGATGATGCGATTGTGATGATTGAAAACATCGCCAGGCATATTGAAGAAGGTGAAAGCCCGCTGGAAGCGGCTTTGAAAGGTGCGCGCCAGATTGGCTTTACCATTATTTCGCTGACATTTTCATTGATTGCAGTACTGATACCGCTGCTTTTCATGGGCGATGTGATTGGCCGCCTGTTCCGTGAGTTTGCCGTGACGCTGGCTGTCGCCATTCTGATTTCAGCGGTGGTGTCATTGACACTTACCCCCATGCTCTGTGCGCGCTTACTCAAGGCTGCTCCGCCGCAGCATGACAAGCGCCCGACATTCAGCGACAAGGTCATTGAAATTTATGGCCGTTACCTGAAGATTTCCTTAGATCATCAACCGTGGGTACTGGCTATTGCAGGGCTGTCATTCATACTGACGATTGCGCTGGCGATCGTGATTCCCAAAGGCCTGTTTCCGGTACAGGACACCGGTTTTATCCAGGTGATCACAGAAACACCAGGCTCGGATGCTTTCCGGCAAGTCAGCCTGAAACAGCAACAGGTGGTTGATGAAATCCTGCGTGACCCGGATGTGGACAGTGTGTCATCGGTGGTAGGCATAGATGGCGTCAACACCACGCATAACAGTGGCCGCCTGCTGATCAACCTCAAACCTTATCCGCAAAGGCAATCATCGGCCACAGCAGTGATCAGCAGGTTAGAGCAGGCCCTGGATGAAACTTCCCCGCTTATCCTGCATATGCAGCCGGTGCAGGACCTGGCGCTTTCAGACCGTGTCAGCCGTACCCAGTATCAATACCTGCTGACCAGTACCGATCCGGATGCGTTAGCTCAGATACTGCCAGCGTTTCTTGAAAAACTCCGCCGGTTGCCGCAGTTAACGGATGTCGCCAGCAACCAGCATGACGATGGCCTACGTGCAGCCATTGTCGTGGACAGGGACAATGCCGGCCGTCTTGGCATCACCATGGCTGATGTGGACAACGCTTTATATAGCGCGTTTGGCCAGCGCATGATTACCACTATCTTTACGCAGGCAAATCAGTATCGTGTCATCCTGGAAGCGCAGCCTTCCCAGCAACCAGGGCTGGCAGCACTGGAACAGGTATTTGTTTCCAGCAGCAGCGGACGACAAGTGCCGCTAGCCAGTATTGCGACTGTCAGTGAAAAACCTGCTTCCCTGGTGATCTACCGTGAAGACCAGCTGCCTTCGATTGAAATCGGATTTAACCTCGCCGCGGACTATGCACTGGGCGATGCTGTGTCTGCGATTACACGTGTCAGGCAGCAAATGCAATTTCCGGCAACAGTGATAAGCCGTTTCCAGGGCGCAGCTTCGGCATTCATTGCCGCACTGGATAACGAATTATTCCTGACATTGGCAGCGATCACCACCATGTACATCGTGCTCGGCATTTTGTATGAAAGTTATATTCATCCGCTGACCATACTGTCAACATTGCCGACTGCAGGCGTAGGCGCCCTGCTGGGCCTGATGGTGACCAACCACCCATTAAGCGTGATTGCGATCATAGGGATTATCCTGCTGATCGGTATTGTGCAGAAAAATGCCATCATGATGATTGATTTTGCGCTTGAGGCAGAGCGGGAACATGGCAAGACACCTCTGGAAGCCATCTACCAGGCATGCTTGTTACGTTTCCGGCCTATCCTGATGACGACGCTGGCAGCGCTGTTTAGTGCCGTGCCGCTGGTGCTGGGTGATGGCCCCGGCTCAGAATTGCGCGCCCCGCTGGGCATAGCGATGATAGGTGGCCTGCTCCTGAGCCAGCTGCTGACCTTATTCACCACGCCGGTGGTGTACCTGACTTTTGACCGCCTCGCCAAAAACTGGCAGATCTCCAAACAGAAAACAGCGAGGCCAAGCTGATGGCTTGGTTGACCTTGTTCTTGCGTCGGCCGATTGCGACCACCTTACTGGCGGTGGCAATCGCGTTGCCGGGGATTGCCGCTTATTTTGCCATGCCTATCGCGTCCCTGCCGCAAGTTGAAATGCCCAGTATTGATGTATTTGCCAGACTACCGGGTGCCAGTGCAGAAACCATGGCGTCTGCCGTAGCTTCGCCACTGGAGCGTTCGCTGGGCAATATTGCCGGTGTCAATGAAATGACATCCAGCAGTAGCAAAGGGCAAACCCGCGTCAGTTTGCAATTCGACCTGGACCGTAATGCGGATGGCGCAGCACGTGATGTGCAGGCAGCCATTAACGCGGCGGTGCCTTTGCTACCTGCCGGTATGCAAAGCAACCCGACCTGGCGTAAAAGCGGCTCCAATATGATTATGCATATTGCCTTGACCTCTGAGCGCTACAGTCGGCGGGAACTGTACGATATTGGCCTGTCATTGGTCGGTCAGCGTATTTCCCAAGTCGATGGTGTCGGCCAGGTCAATGTGAATGGCAGTGCGCTGCGCTCGGTGCGTGTTGAGGTAAATCCGCTCACTGCGCATCAATATGGCATTGCCCTGGAACAGATACGCAATGTGATCGCAAATACCAATGCGCACCTGCCCAAAGGCTTTGTTGAAAACGATGACAAGCGCTGGCAACTGGATGTAAATGACAGTGGTAGCAAGGCCGCCGACTTTGAGGATTTGATCGTGGCCTGGCGAAATGGCGCGCCTATCCGCCTGCATGACATTGCTGATGTCAAGGACTCGGTGCAAGAGCTACGCAGCACAGGCAGTGTCAATGGCAAGCCGGGGGTGGTGATTTCGGTCAACAATATTCCCGGTACCAATATTGTCGCGACCGTGGATGGCATCAAGGCCCTGTTACCAAAATTGAAACCGTTGCTGCCGCCTGGCATAGAAATGGAAGTGCTGATTGACAGGAGTACCATCGTCAGGAAGTCACTGCAGGAAGTGGAACATACATTGTTGATCTCCATCGTGCTGGTGATCCTGGTGACTTTTGTGTTTTTACGCAGTGGCCACGCTGCGCTGATTCCAAGTATCGCCATCCCGGTTTCACTGCTGGGCACCCTGGCGGTGATTTACTTATGTGGTTTCAGCCTGAATAATCTCACACTGATGGCGCTGATCATTGCCACTGGCTTTATTGTGGATGATGCGATTGTGGTGGTTGAAAACACCACCCGGCATATCGAAAATGGATTAAAGCCATTGCAGGCGGCACTCCAGGCGGTGCATGAAGTGTCGTTTACCATTATTGCCATGAGCCTGTCGCTGATTGCTGCGTTTATCCCCTTACTATTTATGGATGGCGTGATCGGGCGCATTTTCCGCGAATTCTCCATCACTCTGGCCAGTGCGGTGGTGCTGTCATTGCTGATTACCTTGACGCTGACGCCGGTACTGTCCTCACGATTACTGAAATCCGATCCTGCGCCCAACCGACTGTCACGCGCGCTGGCAAGCATTTTCGATATTCCGCAACGAGCTTACCACAAGGCATTGCAGTGGGCGATCCGCCATTCAGTGCTTATCCTGGTGCTGTTCTTTGTGGCGATAGGCAGCAATGTCTATCTGTATTCCATCGTGCCCAAAGGCTTTTTCCCTTTGCAGGATACTGGCAGGTTGCAAGGCAATTTCGAAGGTGACCAGAATCTCTCTTTCTGGGCTATGCGTGAAAAGGTCGACCAGTTCATGCACGTGATTGCCAGTGATCCGGATATAGAAACCTATTATGAATATACCGGCGGCTTTGGCGGCGGGCAGTCCAATACCGGTATGTTAAATGCGCGCCTTAAACCCAGGAAAGAACGAGAAGCTTCCGCGCAGGAGATTGTAGACAGGCTACGCCCGCAACTTGACCGGGTAGCCGGTGCTTCGCTGCGTCTACGGCCGCAACAGGAATTTAATATCGGCGTGCGCCCGGGCTCGGCTGAATTTCAATACACCCTGCTGTCCAGCAACATTGAAGATCTGCGCACATTCTCGCCGCAACTGAGGGATGCACTGGCTAAACTGCCACAGCTGACCGATGTGAGCAGTGATGCGCAAGACAAGGGTTTACAGGCCAACCTGGTGATAGACCGCGATGCTGCGGCACGACTTGGCATTACCCAACAACAGATTGACGCCTCATTAAACGATGCCTTCGGCCAGCGGTTGGTATCTACCATCTATGAGCCATTGAACCAGTACTTCATTGTGCTGACACTTGCCCCGCGGTTTGCAGAAGGGCCGGAATCATTGCACCATATTTATTTAAACAGCCTCCAGAACCAGCGTATCCCCTTATCCAGCATCGCGCGCTGGGAGCTGGTCAATACTCCCCTGGCAGTCAATCATGAGGGTCAGTTTGCTGCCGCCACCATTTCATTCAATATCGCGGAAGGCTATGCGCTGGATGCCGCCAGCCAGGCAATTGAAACTGCTTTTGTTTCCCTGGAACCACCCGAGACCATACATGGCTCATTTTCCGGTAAGGCAAAAGCATTCAAGGAATCAATGGATAGCCAGCCGTGGCTGATCCTGACGGCACTGGTCACTATTTATATTGTATTGGGAATACTTTACGAGAGTCTGATACACCCGATCACGATACTCTCTACCCTGCCCTCGGCCGGGATTGGCGCACTGCTGGCCTTGCTGATGTTTGACAGTGAGCTGACCATTATCGCCATGATAGGCATCATATTATTAATAGGCATAGTCATGAAAAATGCCATCATCATGATCGATGCTGCGCGCTACATTATCCAGCAACAGGACACACCGCCTGAGCAGGCGATTGTCGAAGCCTGCATGCAACGTTTCCGGCCTATCCTGATGACCACCTTTGCGGCAGTGCTGGGTGCGCTTCCACTACTTTTCGGGGTGGGCGATGGTGCAGAAATCCGCCAGCCGCTGGGCATCTCGATTGTCGGCGGTCTGTTGCTGGGGCAAATACTGACTTTATTTACTACTCCGGTGATTTACCTGTACCTGAATAAACTGAATCAACCCCGCAAAAGACAGCCGCAACGTATGACAACCCCTGTTTCAACAAACACCACATCTGTATGAATAAAATTAAACTAACCGCTTTGTTGGTGACTGGCCTGCTGATGGAAGGATGCAGTGTCTGGGAGGCTTATACCCGGCCGACGATGGTGATCCCGGAGCAATACAAAGAAGCCAGCGCTTTTGCGGGCTGGAAAGCAGCCACACCAGGCAGTCCGGCATTGTCGGATAAATGGTGGGAGCGCTTCCAGGATACGCAACTCACGCAATTATTGCTGTTAGCGGACCAAGCCAACTATTCAATCCAGACTGCAGAAGCCAATTACCGCCAGGGCCTGGCACTCGCTAGAGCCAGCCGTGCGCCATTGCTGCCTGCGATTAACGGCCAGTCTGCCATTACCCGTGGCAACAATAGCAACTCGGGCGCAAATACCGAACTCAGCATAGGCATCAGTGCCTTTTGGGAAATCGATTTATGGGGCAGGATACGTAACAGTATTCTGGCAGGTGAGGCCAATGCCGAAGCCACAGCAGCAGACCTGGCAGCGGTAAAACTTTCTGTACAATCTGCGCTGGCACAAACCTATTTCCAGTTGCGGATACTGGATTCGCAAAAACTGCTGCTAGACACTACTGCGCAGAGTTTTGAACGCTCACTTAAACTGACAATCAACCGCTACAACGTGGGCTTAGCCTCGCGTACTGAGATTGCCCAGGCCGAAACTCAATTACGCAACACACGTGCGCAAGCCATTGATATCACCGCTGCACGTGCGCAACTGGAACATGCCATTGCAGTGCTGGTGGGGAAAGTGCCTGCCGAACTTTCAATTCAGCCTAGCCCTTACAAACAAGTCACTGGCATCATTTTTCCAATTGCCGAAGCCAGCTTGCCCTCCAGCCTGCTGGAAAGAAGGCCGGATATTGCGGCGGCCGAACGTCGTATGGCATTGGCCAATGCTCAGATCGGTGTCGCAAGGGCGGCACTGTTCCCTACCCTCAGCTTAGGTGCTGGATTAGGGTATAGCAATGACACATTGGGCAATCTTTTATCCCTGCCTAATCGCGTATGGTCACTGGGCCCGGCACTGGCAGGCCCGATTTTTGACAACCAGTTACGGAAATCGCAAACGGATGCGGCGATTGCCCGCTATGACGCCAATGTTGCCAGTTATAAACTCACAGTCATCAACGGTATACGTGAAGTGGAAGATAACATGGCCCTGTTACGTATCCTTGAAGCTGAAGCAGTCGAGCAGGAAATTGCGGTGAAATTTGCGCGGGAGGCGGTGGAGCAGACAGAGAATCGCTACCGTGCAGGGATCAGCGAGTACCAGAATGTGGTGATTGTGCAATCCGCATTGCTCAACGCAGAACGCAATTTGCTGACCATTACCGGGAGAAGATTCAATGCTTCAGTAGCACTGATGATTGCACTTGGAGGCGTACACTAGTTGCAACCGAAGAGAATATACCGAAACAGAAAAGTACGCCCATAAATTAAAAACTGTGTTTGAGTAACACAGTTTTTTAATTCAAGACTTATCTTTCTACTTGTAAGACAGATCAACGATTATTAAAGAATCCAATATTCACGACCTTGTCATTGACGAAAGTCATTTCTGTCTCTTTGTAGGTATTTTTATCATCATATTTGACGATATTTTTGTAGTACCACATTTCCACCTGTACCGGTTTGCTGTTTTGTTCGCCCTTGCCCATCCCCGCAATCATATTGCCGGCGTTACTGGGTTTGACGGATTGTTGCTTTTTGAAGGGTTGGCCAAGTTTTTCCAGCACCACTTTTTTGGACTTGCCACTAAAGCCATTGATAAAATCGTTTTCGTTGTAGGATTTGCCTGCGAACGCCGATGCGGCGCTGAATAACACGGCCAGGGCAAAGACAACCGCTGATATTTTTGAGTAAAACTTCATGTTTATTTCCTGTATCCCAAAATCAAATGTGTTAACAATTATTCTAATTGTGAAAGTATAACTGTTTATACGGCATTTCGGTTGACTACAACCAGGCAAAAAATAGAGCGCGTGCCAGTTACAGCGCCAATTGCAGGCCATCGTGACCGACAACCACATTTGCTGGCAGCCTTGCCTGTAGCGCATGATATTCCAGCTCATGTGTCATATGAATCAGCACATTGCGTTTGGCGCCAATACGGTTGATCAATGCCAGTGACTCAGTCACGCTGACATGCGTGGGATGCGGCGTTTCACGCAGGCAATCAATCAGTAATACATCGACGTCTTGCAGCCACTGGTAGGAATTTTCCGGAATCGCAGAAACATCGGTCATGTAGACCAGATTGGAGATGCGATAGGCATAGATGCGTATCTTGCCGTGCATGACAGGGATAGGGATGACCTGCACCCCGGCGACTTCAAAAGGCGCTTCCACAATGTGGGCAGCCAGCACCGGCAAATCCCAATAATGGCTGGGGTCGCGCAGGGTGTAACCAAACTTGTCCTGGATATGGCTGATCGCTTCCGGATAGCTGTAGAGCGGGATCTGGCAGCGGTTGATCTGGCAAAAAGCGCGCAGGTCATCAATGCCATGCAGGTGATCGGCATGGGTGTGGGTATACAGCACGGCATCAACGCGATGCATGTTTTCACGCAGCGCCTGCTGGCGCAGATCGGGTGAAGTA
>DATHWT010000054.1:0-7469 GCA_035460345.1 Methylophilus sp.
GCCAATTAGCTAAATATTTCTGATAGCGATCTTTGTAACAGCAGCTGATTTTTGAAAGGAAATAAAATGATACGCTCACTATGGATTTCAAAAACCGGTCTGGATGCGCAACAAACGCAAATGGACGTCATTGCCAATAACTTGGCAAACGTCAGCACCAACGGCTTCAAGCGTTCACGCGCTGTATTCGAAGATCTGCTGTATCAGAATATCCGCCAGCCTGGCGCCCAATCCTCACAACAGACACAACTGCCTTCTGGCTTGCAACTGGGTACCGGTGTGCGCCCTGTGGCTACCGAGCGTATTTTCAGCCAGGGCAACCTGCAACAAACCAGTAACGACAAGGATGTCGCCATCCAGGGTGCAGGATTTTTCCAGGTATTGCTACCTGATGGCACCACTGCTTACACCCGTGACGGCTCTTTTCAAGTGGATAGCCAGGGCCAGCTTGTGACTTCAAGCGGCTTCCCTGTGCAGCCAGCCATCACCGTCCCAACCAATGTACAAAGCTTCAGTATTGGACGCGACGGTACTGTTTCCGTCACCACGTCCGGCACTGCCGCTGCAACTCAAATCGGCACACTGCAAGTTGCTACTTTCATCAATCCGGCCGGCTTACTGGCCAAGGGTGAAAATCTGTATGTGGAAAGCGCTGCTTCTGGCACTGCCAACACCAATACACCGGGCACCAATGGTTCAGGCATCTTGTCACAAGGCTATGTGGAAACATCCAATGTGAACGTGGTGGAAGAGCTGGTCAACATGATCCAGACCCAGCGTGCCTATGAAATCAACAGCAAAGCGATTACCACTTCTGACCAGATGCTGCAAAAACTGACACAGATGTAATACGGCTAACTATTAATAATTGATAGATTTTGATGAGCTCATCTCCAGAGAACCGCTTGATAGAAAATTTCAAGCAAGCAAACTATAAGCAAGCAAACTTAGGAAACGATTATGTTTAATACAAATTACCGTACAACATGCAATACATCGTTGCCTAGCCGCTTCTTAAGCGGTTTTTGCGCTCGTCTTTCTTTTAACTTTTCGTTTCTGCCTTTTATTGGCTTGTTGCTGGTAGTCAGCGGCTGTGCCATTACTCCAGACTCCATCATCAAGCAGCCTAATACGGCGAGGCCACCAACAGCTTCACCTCCATCAGCCAGCAGCGGCGCGATCTTCAATTCATCCGGGTACCGTCCTTTGTTTGAAGACAGGCGTCCACGTTATGTAGGTGATATTGTGACCATCAATATTACTGAAAATACCTCTGCCACCAAGGCTGGCGGTAGCTCAGCCAGCAAGGATGGCAAGGTTGATTCTGGCATCACTGCCGCCTTCGACAAGGTGGTAAGAAAAACCGGCTTCACCGCAGATTCAGAGCTTTCATATACTGACAAGGCCGCGGCCAATTCCAGTAATGTATTCACTGGCTCCATCACTGCTTCGGTGGTCGAGGTGTTGCCGAATGGCTATCTAGTTGTGAGCGGAGAGAAGCAGATTTCGTTTGATAAGGGCACTGAGTTCGTCAGGTTCTCAGGTATCGTAAATCCAGACAGTATCACCCTGGGCAATTTCGTGCCTTCTACCAAAGTGGCTGATGCACGTATCGAATACCGCACCAACAGTCGCATTGATGCCTCGCAAGTGGCTTCCATCATTGCCCGTTTCTTCCTGAGTCTGGCACCTTTATAAATGGCTACCATCATGACAAGCTTACACAGATTGGGAATGACCACGATTGCTGGAAATTTACTGGCAGGATTGATAATGCTGGGTCTGGCAACCACACCAGCACATGCTGAACGGCTCAAAGACCTGGCCTCTATCCAGGGTGTCCGAAGTAACCAGCTGGTAGGCTATGGTCTGGTAGTAGGCCTGGATGGTTCTGGTGACCAGACCACACAAACCCCATTTACCGTACAAAGTATTATCAGCATGTTGCAGCAAATGGGCGTGACCCTGCCTGCCGGTACTAACCTGCAACTCAAGAATGTAGCCGCAGTGATGGTGACCAGCAGCATGCCTGCTTTCGCACAGCCAGGCCAGACACTGGATATCACGGTTTCATCTATGGGTAATGCCAAAAGCCTGCGTGGCGGTACATTGGTCATGACGCCGCTTAAAGGGGCTGATGGCCAGATTTACGCCATCGCACAGGGTAACCTGGTAGTGGGCGGTGTAGGTGCCTCTGCCAACGGCAGCCAAACCCAGATTAATCATTTAGGTGTTGGCCGTATTTCCGCCGGTGCTACTGTAGAACGCGCTATTCCCAGCACTATCAGCCAGACCGATAGCATCAACCTGGAATTGAAAGAATCCGACTTTTCTACCGCTACATTAGTCGTGGATGCCGTTAATCGTCGCTTTGGCCAGAACACCGCTTTTGCACAGGATGGCCGCGTGATTCGCGTACAAGCCCCGGCAAACACCAGCCGCGTTGCGTTCCTTGCTGCACTGGAAACTATCAATGTTGCACCTGCATCCGGCTTCGCCAAAGTCATCCTGAATGCCCGCACTGGCTCAGTCGTTATGAATCAGGCAGTCACGCTGGAAAGCTGCGCTGTATCCCACGGCAATCTGTCAGTGGTCATCAACACCGCACCTGTTATCAGCCAGCCTGGCGCCTTATCAGGCGGCCAGACTGTCGCAACAGCGCGCTCATCCATCGAGATTACCAAAGAGCCAGGCAAGGTCATGCAGCTTGACAGTGGCGCAACATTGTCAGACGTGGTCAAGGCGCTCAATGCGATTGGTGCAACACCACAAGATCTGCTGGCCATCTTGCAGGCGATGAAGGCAGCAGGCTCACTGCGCGCCGAGCTCGAGATTATCTAACATGGGTATCTCCAATACTTCCGCTAACGGAATCAGCAGCGCTGACCTCTCAGGTAAAGTGGCTTTCGATGCCAACAGCCTGAACAGCCTTAAGCTGGCAGCAAAAGAAAACTCACCTGAAGCGATCAAGGGTGTGGCCAAGCAGTTCGAGGCCATCTTCATGAACATGATGCTGAAAAGCATGCGCGATGCATCGCCCCAGGACAGCCCGTTCGATAACGAACAAAGCCGCACCTTTACTTCAATGCTTGACCAGCAACTGACTAGCAACCTGGCCTCAAAAGGGCTGGGGCTGGCAGATGTGCTTGCGCGTCAACTGACCAAAGGCGGCTATGCGCCTAACAATACCATGCAACAAGCTGTCTCAGACGACAAGCCCACTGCAGACCCCAGCGCACAAAATGCAGCACCGCTCAGCACCCAGAACTTGAACAATCCGAACTTAAATATTCAACTCATGAATAATCCTTACCTGATAAAAGGCCTTGAGCAAAAAGCAGCCCCTGCTGATAGCGTTCAAGGTGATGACAAACTGCCCAATACCAAACCGTTAAGTGATAACGCAGCCGAATTCCAGAACCGTATGGCCCAACATGCGGAAGCAGCAAGCCGGGCCACTGGTGTGCCTGCCCACCTGATGCTGGGCCAGGCTGCATTGGAAAGTGGCTGGGGCAAACGTGAAATCAAGGCGGCAGATGGCACCCCCAGTAACAACCTGTTTGGCATCAAAGCCACTGGCAACTGGGATGGCAAAGTAGTTGAGGCCACTACCACTGAATACATCAATGGCGTAAAACAAAAGCGCGTCGAGAAATTCCGTGCCTATGATAGCTACGCAGATTCGTTTAAGGACTTTGCCAACCTGATGCGTAACAATCCACGTTATGAAAACGTGATGTCCAACATGCAGAACGTCAATGACTATGCCCAAGCCATGCAAAAAGCCGGGTACGCGACCGACCCCAATTACGCAGCCAAGTTAGCCAGTGTGATACAGAAGGTTTCATCTTCCTAAAATTGATTTTTTAGTAGTGTCGCCTAAAGTTCTGCATTTTTATGCCGTCATGCAATATATGAGATCGAACATGTTCAGATCAAACCGTAGAGAAGAAAACCATGGGTACTAACATACTAAGCATAGGGCAAAGCGCACTGAATGCCGCGCAAATTGGTATCAGTACCACTGGTCATAATATCGCTAACGCCTCCACTCCCGGTTACTCACGCCAGGTAGTGGTCCAAGTTGCCGCGCAGGCGCAAAACTTCGGTTATGGCTACGTTGGTCAAGGTACTGATGTTTCTAGCATCAGGCGTGTTTACAGTGAGTTATTGACCAGACAGGTCGTCAACAGCCAATCCGTCAGTTCCGGCGTCAATGCCTACAGCGCGCAGCTTAATACCATCGACAATATGTTGTCTGATGCCTCTGCCGGCCTCAACCCTACACTTAAAAGCTTCTTTGATAGCGTACAGGACCTGACTGCCAACCCTAGCGACACCCCTACCCGCCAGGCCATGTTGTCAAATGCACAATCACTGGCTAACCGTTTCCAGAGCACCAGCACACGTCTTAACGAGATTCGTGAGGGCGTCAACACACAACTTTCATCCAGCGTGGGCCTAGTTAACTCTTATGCCAAGCAGATCGCCAGCCTTAACGATGTGATTGAGAAAGCCATCAGCGCTGACGGCAATCCGCCTAATGATCTGATGGATCAGCGCGATCAGCTGGTGCTGGAACTTAGCAAAGAAATCAAGACAACCGTCGTACCGCAAAGCAAGGGCAGCTACAACATTTTCCTGGGTAATGGTTTGCCACTGGTGGTAGGCACAGATACCTTCTCGATGACCACGGTGAATTCACCCACAGACCCTACGCGTCTGGAAGTGGCCTACCAAAGCAAAACCAAAACCACCATCCTGTCTGGTGATAGCCTGCCCGGCGGCACCATAGGCGGCCTGATCAAGTTCCGTGATGAGTCACTTGATGCAGTACAGAATCAGCTAGGGCAAATTGCAGTCGTGCTTGCAGGCACTTTTAATGCCCAGCATCAACAAGGCCTGGACCAGAACGGCAACCCAGGTGGTGCACTGTTCAACATTCCTGATCCTGCAGTTAATGCCAGTGGCTATAACACCGGCAATGCAGTAGTGGCGAGCAAGATACTGGATCCTCGTGCAGTCACTGCCAGTGATTATCGCCTGCAATATGATGGTACCAACTACTACATCACCCGCCTCAGCGACAAGCAGATGAGTACCTTTACCAGCCTGCCACAAAACCTGGACGGGCTGAGTTTTGATGTAGCTTCAGGCACCATTGCTGCCGGCGATGACTTTGTGATTCGCCCCACACAAAATGCCGCAACCTCGATCAATCTGGCGATTAGCGATGTCAGCAAACTAGCAGTGGGTGGCCCCGTATTAAGCTCAGCCGCCAATGTCGCCAATACCGGTAGCGGCAGCATCACTGCACCGGCTGCCAGCGGCACTTATGGCGCAAGCCCGCTAGCTAGCGGATTTAGCCTGACCTATAACAGCGGTACCAATACGCTTACTGGCTTCCCCGCTTCACAAGCAGTCACTGTCACTTCTGGTGGAACCACCACCACATTTGCCGCTGGCGCACCGGTTACATTTACTGCTGGCGCTACGATAACGGTTGCGGGCTTGAGCTTCACTGTCTCCGGCACACCAGCCAATGGCGACCAGTTCACCATTACCCCGAATACCACCAATGCGCCCGGCGACAACCGCAATGGTCTTTTGCTGGCAGGCCTGCAAACTCAAGGCACTGTGAATAACAAGACCACTTATGCCAGCGCGTTTGGCCAGCTGGTGAATACCGTGGGCAATAAAACCCGCGAGCTAAAGGTAACAGCCGCCGCAGAAGCCGTCGTTCTGGAACAGGCTACCGCCGCTGTGCAATCTGAATCGGGCGTGAACCTGGATGAAGAAGCGACCAACTTGCTGCGCTACCAACAAGCATACCAGGCCGCTGGCAAAATGATGCAGATTGCCAGCCAGCTTTTCGAAGTGTTACTGCAACTAGGTCAATAGTTCAAGGTTAAGGAAAAGGCATCATGCGCATCAGTACCAATACTATATATCAGGCAGGCATCAATAAAATCGGTGCGCTGCAATCTGAACAGGCCAAACTGCAACAGCAGATTTCGACCGGCAAGCGTATTACTTCGCCTTCTGATGACCCGGTAGCGGCTGCGCGTGTACTTGAACTCTCTTACCAACAAGGCGTTAACGCAAAATTTGCCGATAATCGCGAAACCGCAAAGATCAAACTCAACACACTGGAATCAAATCTCACCAGTGTGACCAACCTGCTGGTATCGACACAATCGACACTGGTAGGCGCTGGTAATGGCGTATATTCAAATCAGGAAAGAGCATTTATCGCCACCGAGCTGCAAGGCTCGCTGGATGCGCTGATCGGGCTTGCCAATACCAAGGATGCTTACGGCAATTATCTGTACTCTGGCTTCCAGAGTGATACCACACCATTCACAGCCACTGCTACAGGCGCTACTTATGCAGGTGACAGCAATGAGCAATTGTTGCAGGTAGATGCACAACGCCAGATGGCAACCAATGTGACCGGCAACAATGTGTTTCAGGCAGGCGGCAATGACATATTCACCACACTAAAAAGTCTGGTCACACTGCTCAATACACCAATCACCGATGCAACTACACAAGCAGCTTTCACCAGCGGCCTGGCGACGGCCATTGGCGGTTTGCAAGGTTCTGTCGACAATGTCCTCACCGTACGGGCAAATGTCGGCTCCAAACTGAACGAGCTGGATGCACTGGATACTGCAGGATCAGACCGCAACCTGCAATACGAAAAATCACTATCTGACTTACAGGATCTGGATTACGCCAGCGCACTTTCTGATCTGGCCAAGCAACAGACCATTATGGAAGCTGCACAAAAATCCTTTGTTGCCACTACTGGCTTATCACTGTTCGATTATATTTAACCTACTAAATATAGTCGCTAGCTGTAGCGCTTATTGCCACTGTTTTACTATCCACAATTTTGCCATTCACAGTTTTTTATGGAATATCACACTCGCTGAAATTCGCCTCACGCTTTCGCGTTGAGCTGAGTCGCTTTAGCGACCCTCTCAACGGAGAAGATTAGTAGCACATCTTGTGCTACTTATGCCCTTGGTCCCCTAGCGGTCTGGATGAATTAACCACATACTCCAACGTATGTGCCACGTTGAGTTACACAAACCATGCCCAACAAAATGAATATCGTCTTTGACCTTGGATGCGTCCTCATCGACTGGAATCCGCACAAAGTACTTGATCGACGCTATACCGATACAGCCCATCACGACCTGCTCAAACAATCCATCTTTTATCATCCCGACTGGCTGGCACTCGACCGCGGCACGCTCACGGAAGAGGATGCAATCACTAACTTCCACCTCAGGACAGGATTTGCGCCCGATGAAATCGCCGAGCTCTTGCAGGAAATCCGCGAATCACTCACGCCGAAAGAAGAAACCTGGGCGCTGCTGTATGAGCTGCATCAGCAAGGGCATCCGCTATATTGCTTATCCAACATGCCTGCCAGCACCTTTGCCTTTCTCAAATCGCAG
>DATHWT010000055.1:0-5023 GCA_035460345.1 Methylophilus sp.
GGATATCGTTATAAATGGCAGGCAAGAGCTCGCTATATGCCCATCTTAAATTAATGCCATGCCATTCAATTGAGGAATTCATTGCAGATGCTTTTCAGAGTGCGTTGACTCAATCATCAAGCAAGGCTCATTCCCGGCCTCTAAACTCACATCAACTTATTGATTCAGATAGTATTTATGAAATATTTTTTTATTGGGCTGAAATAAAATTGGTTCCTTACAACCACTGCGGCTGTATTAAACCATCCAAGTTGTGAGACACTAACTAATTCACGCTGAGAGTGCGAATACCAAGATTTAAATTTGGGTAATCCGCAAATACTTGTCCATGAGCTGCTCCTGCGTTTCGAGCCTGTCAGGATCCAGCGGAATGCAACTGATGGGGCAGATTTGCTGACACTGCGGTTTGTCAAAGTGGCCTACGCACTCGGTGCATAAGTCAGGATTAATTTCATAAATCTCTTCACCTTGAAAAATGGCCTCGTTCGGGCACACTGGCTCGCAGACATCGCAATTAATGCATTCGTCGGTAATAAACAGGGACATTGGACTATAACTTTTGTTTAATGGCAGTTTCAACGCCGGGCGACACGAACTGGTTTACATCACCGCCCAGGCGTGCCACTTCACGCACCAGGCTGGAGGAAATAAACATGTATTCTTCAGCTGGCGTCATAAACAGGGTTTCCAGTTTTGGGTACAGCTTGCGGTTCATGCCTGCCAGCTGGAACTCATATTCGAAATCGCTGGCGGCACGCAGTCCGCGGATCACCATCTGTGCACCTTGTGCCTGGACGAATTGCATCAACAGACCATCAAAGCCAACCACCTTGATATTTTCCCCGGCAAATACCGACTGCGCGAGATCAACCCGCTCCTGCAGGCTGAACAGGGTCTGTTTATTGGTACTGCCGGCCACCGCCACAATCACCTGATCAAACAGGTTTGCCGCACGGCGCACGATATCTTCATGCCCCATGGTGATCGGGTCAAACGTGCCCGGATAGACTGCAATTCTGGTTTTACTCATGCCCTGATTATCCCGAAATCTTTTAAGGGTGCGCCGCTGGTGCTGGTGCGCTGGCGGCTTGCAGCAGGTGGTAAAACACCTGCCCTGCCTTGCCAGACTTGACTACTTGCCAGTCCGTATCGGATTTTAACGCATATTCGGCTTCTACATATAACCAGCCTTCATCCGACAAATGCCCTGCCAGCAGTGGCAATAACTTATCCAGCCATTGCTTATGATAGGGTGGGTCACAAAAAATCACATCGTAGCGCTGCGTATTTTGCCCCAGAAATTTGAGCGCATCAGCCTGGCGGATATCTGCCTTGGTGGCTTGCAGCAAGGCCTGGTTTTGCAGCAATGCCTGAAACGGGCTCTTGGCAAGTTCCAGCATGGTGACTTGGCTGGCATTGCGTGACAAGGCTTCAAATCCAAGCGCGCCGGTCCCGGCAAACAGGTCCAGGCAGGTTTTACCAGTCAACTCCTGTCCGAGCCAGTTAAATACAGTTTGACGCACGCGGTCCGGCGTGGGGCGCAAGCCATCTGCATCCGGGAATTTGAGTACCCGGCTACGCCAGATACCGGCATTAATACGCACTTGATTCATGAAGGTGATTCAATTGATTAGCTACGACAAAGCGCTATTATAAAGGCGTTCAGGCAGATACAGCGATTTGCATTGCCTTGCAGTAAAACGGTTCGTGCTATCATCCATAAAAATCAATAAAGGAAATATCAAATGGAGTTATTTGGGTTTGGTCTGCTAGGCAGCCTGGTTGGATTAGCGCTGACAGTATTCTGGTTATGGATGCTGGTGGATTGCCTGGCTGATCAGAAAGACGATAAATTGGTCTGGTTTTTGGTGATTTTCTTTCTGAACCTGCTGGGTGCGGTATTGTATTACTTCCTGGCGCGCAAAAAGCGTAGAGGTTCAGTGTTATAAAATCATCTGTCGCAAGTGTCAGATAGTCAAAAGCCGACAATTTGTCGGCTTTTATTTTTCGAGCTTACTCAGCCCCTACTATTACGGTGGCAAAACTATCGGGATGGATACGGCGTTTAAACGCGTCATTCACTTGCTGTACGGTCACTTGCGCAACGTGATCATTAAAACTGTCCAGATAGTCCAGTGGCAGTTTGTAGAAGCCAATGATATTCAGGTACTCCAGTATTTTGCTGTTACTGTCGATACGTAACGGGAAACCACCAATGAGGTTATCTTTAGCTGCTTTAAGCTCTGGTTCGGTCACGCCTTTTTCCACGAATTTCAGCACCGTTTCGTTGACCAGTTTTAATGCGTCTTCAGCCTGTTCTTTTTTAGTTTGCAGCCCAATCTGGAAAGGACCTAGCTCAGCCATGGGCAAAAAGTAACTGTATACGCTGTAAGCCAGCCCGCGCTTCTCACGCACCTCTTCCGTCAGGCGGGAAACAAACCCGCCACCGCCTAAAATATAGTTACCGACATATAAGGGGAAGAAATCAGGGTCGCCCCGTTTGTTACCAGGCTGGCCGAGCAAGATATGTGCTTGCAAGGCAGGATGCGGTAATTTTTTCACGCTGGCTGTTTTCAGGGCGGGCACTGGCGATACCGCTGCCACAGCCGGCCCTTGTGGCAAGCCTGTGCTCAAGCCTTCGGCAATCTGTTTGGCCTGGGTCAGTGTCAAATCCCCCATCAAGGCAATCACTGCGGATTTGGCTGTGTAATGCGTCTGGTAGAACTGGGATAAATGCGCCACGGTCAAGGATTGCACCGTATCGATCTCGCCGCTTTGATCCAGGCTATAAGGATGCATGCCATACACAGAATGCATAAAGGCCTTTTGCGCGATGCTGTCAGGCTCGGTTTCAGCTTCCTGCAAGCCAGCCACGATGCGCGCCTGCTCGCGTTTTAACACCGCCTCGGGAAAGTCAGGTTTGTGCAATACAAAGCTGAAAGCTTCCAGTGCACTGGCTTGCTCACTAGTGAGTGTGCGCAGCTTGAATCCTGCACGGTCTGCATCAAAATTACCACCCAGCACGGCGCCGATATCGGCAAAACGGTTGGTCAGTGTCTCTTCATCCAGCCCGCCAGCGACCAATGCCATCAGGTGATGGGTGACGCCTGCTACACCTGAGGTTTCGGGGGTATCGTGTGCGCTGCCTGCGGGGAAATTCACGCTTATATCCATCATAGGCAAAGCATGGTTTTCAACAAAATAGACTTCACTGCCATGACTGGTGGTCCAGTGCTGGATATTTAACCCGGCCAATGCATGGATGGCTTGGCCTTGCAGCAGCAATGCCAACAGGGTGATTTTCAAAACTTTAAAAGCGTTCATTCTGTTTCCTACATGACTCGTGTGACGAAATAAGCGCGCGACACGGGTGTTAAATATGGGCAAGTCCTAGTGTTGATGCGGACGACCGGCCGGTTTTGCATTTGGGTCCATAGGTTGCGGATCCAGCGTCACCAGCGTTAACTGGTCTGGCACCAGGTATTTCTTAGCCACTGCCTGCACCTGTTCAGAAGTCACCGCCTCCACCCGCGCTGCATTTTTTTCCAGCAGGCTCAATGGGTAGCCCATGGTTTCCAGCTGGCCGATCTGCATCGCCTGGTAAAACATGGAATCACGCTTATACACATCGGCAGCAATCACCGCGGCTTTGACCCTGTGCAATTCGGCAGCAGTCACGCCTTTGTTTTTCACTTCATCGACCACTTCCCAGATCGCTTTTTGCAAAGCTTCAAGTGCCACGCCTTCGCTGGGTGAGGCGGCGATTTCAAAAGTGGAAGCCTGGCCGCGGTTGGTGCCGTCATAGCCGCTGTCGATATCGAGCGCAATCGCCTGCTCGCGCACCAGTTTCTGGTTGAGCCGCGAAGATCCATTACCACTTAACACACTGGATAACACTTCCAGCGCATAGGGTTCCCAATCCTGTTCACTGTAAGCAGGCCCGTTTTTCATCGAAGGTGCGTGAAAGCCCATCGTAAAGTAAGGTAATTTGGCAGGCGCTTTGACAATGGCACGCCGCTCGCCCAGCTGCGCCGGTTCGACCTGCGGTTTACGCGCAGGTAACGGGTTGGCTGCCAGCTTGCCAAAAGTTTGCTCGGCCAGTTTGAATACATCTTTCGCCTGCACATCTCCAACCACGACGACGGTGACATTATTAGGCGTATACCAGGTGTTGTACCACTCACGCGCATCGGCGGCGGTCATGTTATCCAGGTCATTCATAAAGCCAACCACCGGGCGGCCATAAGGGTGGGCGCGAAAAACTGAAGAATCGAACTGCTCACTGACGCGGGACTGCGGTTTGTCTTCCGTGCGCCAGCGACGCTCCTCTTTGACTACTTCAATCTCCTTGGCAAATTCGGCATCGGTAATCTGTAGATTCGCCATGCGGTCCGCTTCCAGCTTGAACGATAATGGCAATTTTGATTTTTCCAGTTGCTGGAAATAACAGGTGTAATCCTTGCTGGTAAACGCATTTTCCTTACCGCCTGCGGCCGCCACCTGGCGCGAAAACTGGCCCGACGGAACATTTTTCGTCCCTTTGAACATCATATGCTCCAGCACATGCGCAACGCCGGTTTTGCCATTCACTTCATCCAGTGAACCGGCGCGATACCAGACCTGCGAGACAACGACGGGCGCACGGTGATCTTCCTGCACGATCACCTTAAGGCCATTTTTAAGCGTGACTTGCACAACGTCGGCTGCCTGAGCTGTGCAGACAGTGAGCAGCGCAGCCCATACCAGCAGTGGTCGGCTACGATTGGAAAAACTTTTTTTCATGATGAAATCACTATAGAGACGAGTTGTAAAAGCAGTGGTGTGACCGATGGCTTAGCTACATAGTTCGCTTGATGTAGTTCGCCTGAATATGGTTGCAGAACCTGGGTTCTAAAATACACCGCCGCGCTTTTGATACACATCGCACAGCCATGGCCGTGGCGGTAAATGTCGATTCGGCTTAAAATAGGCATATTACCGAGTTTTAAGCTGCCATGTTCAATCCATTTGCCAAAAAAACCGA
>DATHWT010000056.1:0-4946 GCA_035460345.1 Methylophilus sp.
TTGAATGACCCAATCCTGCCTGGGCGATTCAATGGCTGGCTGATAGCGTACTTGCTGATGTAGCAGCCCCGCTGGTGCGGCAGGTTGCTGGCTATGCTGGGATTGATGCAAATATTCAATGATGTCGCGCCACACCGGGGCTGCACCGGTAATGCCTGATACATCCCACATGGGTGCACCCGAAAAATTACCTACCCATACGCCTACGGTATAACGATCTGTGTAACCAATTGCCCAGTTATCACGCATCGCCTTGCTGGTGCCGGTTTTCACTGCTGCCCAGGTGCGGGTAGAGAGCGGGCTGGAAAGGCCAAAAGTGATGGTGCGTGCGCTAGGGTCGGAGAGGATATCACCAATAATAAAGCTGGCTTGCGGGCTGAAAACCTGTTTTTTATTGGCTGTAGCAATGTCGAGTTTTGCAGCGGGGGCAAAAGTCACGTCTTGCCATTGGCCGCCATTAGCAAGTGCGCGGTAGGCATTGGTCAGTTGCAGCAGGGTGGTTTCTGCGCCGCCGAGTGCCAGGCCAAAGCCATAATGGTCTGCATCTCTTGTCAGGGTGCTTAATCCCAGGCCTCTGAGCGTTTCAAGGAAAGGGTCTACACCAACCAGTGTCAGGGTGCGGATGGCGGGCACATTGAGCGATGCACCCAATGCGGTGCGCACACTGACGGCGCCTTGAAAGTGCCGGTCGTAATCCTGTGGAATATACAGGCCGGAAGGCGTGGTCAGTGCCAGTGGTGAGTCATCCAGCACAGAGCTGGCATTAAGCCAGCCTTGGTCAATGGCCAGCGCATACAAGAAGGGTTTTAAAGTAGAACCCGGCTGGCGTAAGGCAGATACACCATCGACTTCGGCCGCGCCGGATAAGTCGCCGCTGGAACCGACATAAGCAAGCACCTCGCCGCTTTGGTTATCCAGTACTACGACAGCGCCGTCTTCCACATTCTGGTCTGTCAGTTGCGCCAGGTGCGTGCGCAAGGTATTGCGCGCAAAGCGCTGCAAGCTGGCATCTACGCTGCTTTGTATGCGTTCGCCGTTTTTATTCAGCAAGTGACGCGCTAGATGCGGCGCGTCGTCTATGCCGGGGATTGGAAACGGGCGGGAGGGCAATAACGCGGTGCGTAAAGTGACCTCCATGCAAGGCTGTTTTTTTGCGGATATATTCACGCTGGCTGGCATAGACTGCCAGGTCGCGCAGGCACGTTTTGCCAACCGGCTGCGCGCCGCGCCGGGTGATTTGATCAGCGATGCCAGAATGGCGGCATCAATGCTATCCAGCCCATTCGGGCCTTTTGCCAGCAAGCCTCTGGCGGCAGCATCAATCCCGACCAGCTCTCCACGGAACGTGACACGGTTGAGGTAGGCTTCAAAGATTTGCGCTTTGCTCCAGTTCAGTTCCAGTGCCAGCGCCATGCGTATCTGCCTGAGCTTTGCTGACCAATTATTTTGCCCAATACTTTCTGTAGGCTCAGTGAGCAATTTAGCCAGTTGCATGGTAATGGTACTGGCACCCCTGGCACGCGAGCGGTGCAGGTTATCTATCAACGCCGAACCCGCTGCCAGTAAATCAACACCCGAATGCCTGTAAAACCGTTTGTCTTCCGCCACCAGCACTGCTTGCTGTAAGGTGGGTGAAATGTCTTTTAACGGTATCCATTCCAGCATGCGGCGCTGTTTGTCCAGGCGCAGGCGTTGCAGTATCTGGCCGTTGCGGTCCAGCAAGATGGCTTCTGAACTGCGTGTAGCGGCTTTGGCTTGCTCAAAAGTGGGTGTAGGTGTGAAGAACACCCAGCCACTGGCAGCGATGACTAACAAGGTCATGGCTGCCAGCGCGGTTTGCTTGCGCGTCACCTGGCCTGGGTCTCCGTTTTCACTTCCATCGCCGGGACAGGGATTTCGGCAAATATTTCCGGCGCATACATGGCTTCCACACGGCTGCCAGGCATGGCGAATCGGCCGGCATTGTTCAGGCGCACGGTATATTCAATACTGAATTTGCCTTTGGGCACATACGCATAATAAGCACGGAAACCATCAAACGCGCGCTCTTCAAACGCAGGGCGTTGCCAGCCTGCTTTCTTCTCCCCAGCGGACAACTGGCTGGAATCGCCACCCAGGCCGCTGCCCAAAATCGTTGCGCCGGCCGGCACCGGGTCATTCACCACTACCCAGGTCATATCGCTTTGCGCGTCGATTTCCAGTTGCACACGGTAGGTATCACCGCGCTGCCATTGGCCACTGATTTTCTGCTCTATGGCGGTGACAGTACGCTTGAGTTGATAACCAGCGAACAGCGGTTTATCCAGCGGTAAAGCAGCTTTGGAGGTGACAAATGCCCAGGGTTTACCCGCCCCCTGATGCTGGATAGAGAGTGGCGTAGCCGTTTTTGGCCATGGGAAATGTGTGGCCAACCCAGCGCCCATGGAGGTACCTTTAGTCGGATCCTGATGCGCGGCTGTTTTGGGATCAGCCCAATTGAGTGGTTGTGCCTGGTCACCCAACTTGACCTGCGTCGTACCCGCCACCGGCATTTTTTCGAAGTGTGTCTGGAAATAACGCAGCGCAGTCGCGCCCCAGGCATTGGCGACGGTAGTGCTCCAGTGTCCATTCACCTGACGCGCAAGCGCGCCTCGGGCGAGGCGGCCTATATCTGCCGCTTCCATATCCGGGTCTTCCGCCAGCAGCCGTAATGCGCGTACAGCGTTCAGGTCAGGCGATACCATCAGCCACCACAGGTAATCCTGTTTCTCGGTGGAGAAATTCATGGTGGTGCCGGAGAACATCAGCCGTGATTGCAATATCTGACGGGCCTGCTTCAACTTATCGTCATGACCGGCAATGTCCGGCAAGCGTTGCAATACCGATACCCAATCCAGCACCCCTGAACTGGGCCACAGCTTAGGGCTGATCTCCAGTGATTCCAGCATGGCCGGGCGCGCCCGTTCAAACCTGGCCAGAGCATCAATCGCTGCCAGTTTGCGCAGGGTCAGGTCAGCCGATTGCAGGCTGCCATAGCGGTGTATGCGTCCGGCGACAAAGTCTTCCAGGCCTTTTAGCATGCGCTCGCGTGGCCCTTCCGGAATCGTGTACTGCGCTTCATCGGCGATACGCAGCAGGTAACTGGTCAGCGTATCATCGCCCTGTAGCCAGTCGATGGCGAAGTACCTGGCTAGGCCGTCCTGATCCAGGTGCGCTGGCAGGCTGTTCATTACCCTGTTCCAGCTCTCTTCATTTTCCAGCGTGACAGCCACCGATGCGCGTTGCTCCAGGCACACATAAGGATAACTGCGCATCCATTCGCGCAACGCATCCTGATTACCTGCCAGTGAGCGCGTCAGCTGGATATCCACACCACCGCGTCCGGCAATCGCTCCGGCTGGTTGCTGTACAGAGAAAGCCCACGGTGCATCCGGTTGCGCTTCTGAATTCTGCTGGCCTGAATTCAATTGCTGTAAGGTCTGCTGGTAAACTCTTACCGGATAAGCGGCACCCACCTGCTGTGCAATTTTCAAGTTGTCCTGCGCAGGTTTTTGCTGGCGGCCAGTGACGACTTCTTTGGCGCTGATAGCCCAGTTAAGTTTGTCCACATTCAAGGGCGCGGTTGCCGGGAAAGACAAGGTAGCTCCCAGACCCGGTTTCAAGGTGATGCGCTGTATTTTAGGTGTTTTGCTGACGTCATCCGCCAAAGAAACATCCAGCGTCAATGGCCGCTCAGCGCCATTGCGTACCGTCACCATGGCATTGAAATGGTCACCTTCGCGCACGAATGGGGGCAAGCCGGAAAACAGCATCACTTCCTGCCCGCTACGGATTAATGTGGATGCGGTACCGAAACGCATGGCTCCGGCGTGGGCAATGGCCGCAATGCGGAAAGAAGTCAAAGAGTCATTCAATGGCACATCCACCACGGCCTGACCACGCGCGTCCAGTTTCAGGCTGGGTTTCCACAACAGCAGGGTATCAAACAGCTCGCGTGCATTGGCACCCTGGCCACCGCCGCCGCCAGGCGCAACGGCTTTTTTGCCAAAGTGGCGTTTGCCTATCACTTGTGATTGCGCGGTGGAAGTACGCACTTCAATCGGGCGGCGCTCCATCATCGCTTCCAGCAGATTCCATGATTGCGGTTTCGCCAGTTGCAGCAAGCCCTCATCGACAGCGGCCAGTGCCACTTCAGCGTTGGCCGCTGGTTTGCCTGTAGAGTCGGTGACAGTGAGCTTGACGCGTGCCTTGTCGCGCACATGATAGGCCTGGCGATCAGGCTCCACCTTGACTTTGAGGCTATACGCCTGCCAGCCGACGCGGATTTGCGTCATGCCGAGTTTAAAGGCCGGTTTTGTCAGGTCAACAAGTGCAGTGGGCCGCGTATCAATTTCCACCGGCATTTTTTTGACCAAGCCGAAGAAGATACCGACGCGGTAAACCATGCGTTTCAACCATGAAAACTGGCCGGATACTTCAGGGTCTACGCGGCCACGCACTACCATCACCGAGACATAGGCATTGGGGCCATAGTTGCTGGCAATCGGCACGTTCACAAAAGGCGAACTGGCGCTGACTGGTACGACAAAGGAATCCAGTATGCCTTCACGTTCGACTGTCACCAGGGCGGTGGCTTTGCGGAAAGGCATGCGTACTTCGAAGCGGGCGGTTTCCCCGGGCTCATAAGCGCGTTTATCTGCCAGCAAATCGATGCGGTCACTTTGTGAGGCATCAAACCAGGCATTGTCGTCAGCCACATATACTTCGCTGCTGGCAACGGCTACATTGCCCTGGGTATCTTTAGCGCTGGCGACCAGGACGATTTCCCCGGATTCCGGCGCTGCGCCATCGCAAATCAGCACGCCGCGCTTGTCGGTACTGCCACTGCAAACTGTGCCTGCATGCTTCACTTCAGCGGTTTGCTCATAGGCATAAAAACCGCCCAGCATACGTTTGCGATAGGCGTA
>DATHWT010000057.1:0-4644 GCA_035460345.1 Methylophilus sp.
TGGTTTTGTGTTTAACCTGGGTTATTACGTGGTGCCGGTGGTGGTTTTTATCTTCTACGTACTGGCGAGCCTGGAGCTGATTGCGGAAGAAATTGAAGACCCGTTTGGCAGCGATGCGAATGACTTACCTACACCAAAAATCGCCTCTAATATTAAAAAGCATGTAGAAGAATTACTCTGATCACCAGGATTGCATTCAATCAGCATGCCACTTGTTACAACTCCAGATTCGGGCGACCTTGCTGCTCATCAGCAGATAAGGGGGAGGATTCAATTTCTGTCGGGGCTGCCTCTGAACAAATGGCACTGACTGCACTGGAGTCGCCTGCCATATGCTCAACATTTAAATAGCCAGATGTTTCATCAATGCGGTTTAGATTTGCCATGACCATCTCCTGAGACTATATGGCTTAAATCTTAAATGTTGCACAAACACAGCGTTATCAGAAAATAGCTGATCAATTTGTAAGAGTTGGCTGAGTCTGCAATAGCGAGGCAAGAAAATTACATTCTGACAACACTTTCAGCCATGACCGGATAAACATGATCTTCGCATCACTTTAAAATAACACCACAAAATAGGGTGTTGAATGACAGCGGCCTGGTCAAGGAGAGCGTGATGGATAAAAGTCAAAATAGCACGCATATTGGTATTAGAATATGTAGCCATGACCGTTAAATATCCCGACCAGATCAATCTCCGTCGGGATTTATTTAGCCTGCGCCCTTCGCATGCAACGCTACTTTTCATCCTCCCCGCCCACCCTTACACGCATGCTCACTTAAGCAAAAAGAGCTCAGGGCCAACATGACGAATGCCTGGTGGTACTTGCTCATCGGTTTATTAATGCTCTCCAGGGGGCTCAGCAAGACCTTCCTGCAAAAACTACCCTTCACACCTGCTATCATCTATCTCGCCATTGGCTTCCTGCTTGGCCCCTCTGTATTACATCTATTTTACTTTGACCCTATCAAGCAATCGGCATTGCTGGAATCCCTGACTGAAATCGCAGTGCTGATCTCCCTGTTTTCAGCAGGCGTGAAGATGCCGGTTCCCTTTCGGTTGAAAAAGTGGCAATTGCCATTAAGGCTGGCATCACTTTCCATGGTGATCACGATAGCGTTGATCGCCGCTTTTTCTTATGTTGTACTCAACTTGCCTATCGGTGCCGGGGTGTTACTGGGTGCCATGCTGGCGTCCACTGACCCGGTGCTCGCTACCGATGCCCAATCGCGTTACCCGGGTGATAGAGACCAGCTCCGCTTCACCCTGACCTGCGAAGCAGGCATCAACGATGGCTCTGCATTTCCGTTTGTCATGCTCGGGTTAGGATTGCTGGGCTTGCATGACCTCGGAGCATGGGGCTGGCAATGGCTATTGAAAGACGTCATTTGGGCAACAACTGCCGCCATCGTGGTAGGCATCAGCAGCGGAGTCATTGCTGGCCGGACAGTATGGAAGCTCAGAGGCCAGCAATACAAGCATGATGTTCTTGATGATCTGGTTGGCCTCGGTTTAATCGCCATTGTCTATGGCTTGAGTTTGCTAGTCAGTGCCTGGGGGTTTTTGGCAGTGTTTTCCGCGGCGGTGGCACTCCGGCATACAGAGCTCAAGCTTGCACAAGCCATCGGTGTGAAGCCCGAACAGCTGGGTGCCGGGGTAGAGCAGCCGCAGATTGCCGCAGATGCCGAAACGATCCCCACCATCGTCAGTGCAGAAGCCCTGGTGTTTAAAGAGCATCTGGAGCGGCTGTCTGAACTCATGCTGGTGCTGCTGGTTGGTGGCATGCTGATGTTTGACTTCTGGAATTGGCGCACCATCAGCCTGGCAATCTTTATTTTCGCCATAGCCCGCCCTGTCAGTGTTTTTATCGGATCGCTACACACCAATACCCCATGGCGTATTCAGGGGACAGTCGGCTGGTTTGGCGTGCGTGGCATAGGCTCTATTTATTACCTGATGTACGCCATCCAGCATGGCGTGCCTGAAGCCATGGCCAGGGATCTGACACAACTCACGCTGATCGTAGTCGCGCTTTCAATCCTGGTGCATGGCATCAGTGTCAAACCTATGATGAACGAAATGGAAAAAAAGTAAGCCTGGCAAGGCTTACTTTTTTGGGTGAATCGAATGTCAGTCCCAGAAGTTGCTGGGATGCCTGACTAGGCTTTGTCAGAATCAGGCACCAGATTTTCATTGAGCGGATCGTGGTGGGTCCGTTTCAGTGGATCAATATCAGTCGTGTTCGGCACCACAGGATCAGCATCTTCATTCCTGAGATGCGTAGATGGGTCAATCGCGTTATCAATAATTTCTTCAACCAGGTTTTTTGAATCTGTTGCCATTGTTAATTCCTTTTATTTAACTTAAGTTCATCTCTTTTAGTGTTCATCTCTTTTTGTGTTCATGTCGTGGCTAAATTTTGCCGCATGAACAAAGCTGGTCTTACTCCAGAATTTTGCATTCACCAGCCATAGGCGCATCAGCCATATCGCCCAAACCCTTACACTGAAGCTTGACGTTTTGCCCAGGTTTCAATTCGAAGGCTTTTTCGCGGTCGGCCACAATAAACGCAAATTGCGGTTCTTTAGTCGGGTCTACGCCACCTTTCAAGCTGACATACGGCTCATTAATCGAATTTTTCTGCACATCGACTATCGTGCCGCTGACATTGAAAGTAATGTCCTTGAATTTGTTATCCGCAGCCACCGAGTTATCGGCGTACTCTTTCGCAATCTCGCTGGCAGTAGTTTCCAGGGGTGCCTTCTCTTCTACGATCTTGTTATCAGAAGTTCTTTCCTGTTCCGGCGGCCGGTCACAGCCCATTAAGCTCACAGCCATCAGACCCACCGCAATACCGTAAACCCATTTTTGTGATTTTTTCATCATTCTCTCCGTTTTATTAAGCGCTAACTAATGTGAGACAAAAAGCCATACTTGATAGCAATGACTTTTCATTTCGTGATTCTTAATGCACGGCCGCTTCAGCTTCATAAATATTGCGCATATGTTTCACCAGATTGTGGTTGCGTTTAACAGCTTCCACCTGACGCAAAATCACAGCCCTCACATCGGCAGGTAACTCTTGTTCTAAAGCTTTACGGTACGCCGCCAATACAACATCTTCGCCACGTTCAGTTTCGTTCAAAACAGCCAGGTTATCGTTACTGGTCAGAGCGGTTTTAATATCTATCCAGCGTCTGTGCAGGATACCGCCAATTGAAGTGGAGTCGGCTGGCTCACCGCCTAACGCGCGTACCTGATCCTGTAACTCACTCACACTTGTGCTCACCTCTTTTGATCGACGCAGGAAGAAATCCTTTAAACGAGCATCATCTGCGTGTTTTGCCGAGCTGCGAAAACCTTCTTCGCCATCTTTCGATGTTTCAATCAGGTCATTCAACATGGCAATGACATCGTCGCGAGCTTTCATTTCAATCTCCGGATTTAATATAGATTCATTAATACACCCAGTATGAATAGTGCGCACAATGGCTTGCATCGGCGGGATTCTTAAAAGACTGTAAGATTTCGCCTGCGCATAAAGCTGGTATTTGATTGAGAGGATGTCAAAAAAAGGATGTGTAAACACATCCTGAAGTTAGCCCGATTGATGACTATGCCGAGCTAAAATATTGAGGTTGATTTTGCAGCTAGATACCAGCACCGGGGTGATGATCTCCCGCTTAGTTTGCTTCTTCAATTTCCTGACCGGCTGCAGGATCCAGCAGATCGGGATTATTGATCACTTCCGGCTGAATGATTTTTGAGTTTGAGTCATTTTTTGAGTTTGAGTCATCCGGGTTGTTAATAATTTCCGGATTCAAAATAGTATCTTGTGACATGGCTAACTCCTCTATCTCTGGATTTTAAAAATAAATATACATATCGTTTTTTATTAAGCTCCAGATTAGGAAAATCCCTTATACCCTGTTATCAGGCAATGGCTGATAAACGTGTAAGAATCATCCTTGATTAGTGATATTGGGATCAGGGATATTTGGCGGTGACGATGTGTCTCACCAGCAAAAAGACCCAAGGCAATACCTTGGGTCTTTTACCAACGGTGACTGATGTCAGTCACCTTTACTATTAATGCGTTGGCGATTCTGTCCAATCTTCCATGGCTTCATCACCTGGACGATCAACCACTACCTTGCCATCCTCAATACCGGTCACCCAGCTGGTTGGAATGTAATGATGCTGACCTTGCTCGTCTTTCTTAAGTTTGATTGAATCGCTGCCTTCCATATGATCAACAGTGGCGAACTGGCCACCCTGCGAACAGACAACTGGCATTTCTGGAACAATTTGACTGGTATTCATAGCCTTCTCCTTTAATAAATTGAACTACTGATGGTATTACGATGGTGGTATTACGAGTGAATGGCAGCTTCCGCATCAAAAACATTACGCAGCTGTTTCACCAGATCATGGTTACGTTTCACGCCTTCTAATTGGCGGATGACTATCGTGCGGATATCCTGCGGCAAATCGATTTCAAGCGCATCGCGGTAGGCGGCTAATGCCACATCTTCACCACGCTCTGTCTCATTGAGAACAGCTAAATTATCATTCGCAGTCAACGCGGTTTTAAGATCGATCCAGCGTCTATGTAAAGTGCCGCCGATGGAAGTGGCGTT
>DATHWT010000058.1:0-17916 GCA_035460345.1 Methylophilus sp.
ATAAGGATAAGAATGTCTGATCTGGCATTAACGTTAGCAAGAATTCAGTTCGGTTTTACCATCTCGTTCCATATCGTCTTTCCGGCGATCACCATTGGTTTGGCTAGTTACCTGGCGGTGCTTGAAGCGAACTGGTTAAGGACCAAGAACACGGTCTATCTCGATTTGTATCATTTCTGGGTCAAGATATTTTCATTATGTTTTGGCATGGGCGTGGTGTCCGGCCTGGTGATGGCTTACCAGTTCGGCACCAACTGGGCAGGGTTTTCCACCGTTGCCGGGAGCGTCACCGGTCCGCTCTTAACTTATGAAGTGTTGACGGCGTTCTTTCTGGAGGCGGGCTTTTTAGGTGTGATGCTGTTTGGCTGGAACAAAGTCGGCCCCGGCTTGCACTTTACCGCTACCTTGATGGTGGCTATCGGCACCTTGGTCTCGGCCACCTGGATACTGGCATCGAACAGCTGGATGCATACGCCACAAGGGTTTGAATTGGTGGATGGCAAAGTCATCCCAGTGGACTGGTTCAAGATCATTTTCAATCCTTCTTTCCCCTACCGCCTGGTGCATATGGTGATTGGTGCTTATCTGGCCACGGCTTTGTTTGTGTCGGCGGCAGCCTCCTGGCAACTATTCCACGGTAAAAATAACCCCAGCGTGCGCAAGATGCTATCCATGGGCTTGTGGCTGATCTTATTGATCGCGCCGCTTCAAGCCATGGTTGGAGACCTGCATGGCCTGAATACCCTGAAACACCAGCCCGCGAAGATCGCTGCGATTGAAGGCCATTGGGAAAATAAAGGAGAAGAAGCGTCACCACTGGTGCTGTTTGCCTGGCCGGATATGGCACAGGAAAAAAATCATTTTGCGCTGGAGATACCGGTACTGGGCAGCCTGATATTGCGCCACTCGCTGACCGAGCAGATACCGGCCCTCAAGGACTTTCCTGCCGCAGACCGGCCGAATGCCACGATTGTGTTTTGGACTTTCCGCGTGATGGTGGCACTAGGCCTGCTGATGATTTTGCTGGCGGTCAGCTCACTCTGGCTGCGCTTTAAAAAAAGGTTATACAACAGCACGCCTTTCCAGAGGTTCTCCATCGCCATGGGGCCAGCCGGTATTGTCGCTATTTTAGCTGGCTGGTATACGACAGAAATCGGCCGCCAGCCATGGGTGGTGTATGGCGTTTTGCGCACGGCAGATGCGGTCACGCCGCATACCACCAGTGAAGTAGCACTCACGCTCGGTTTGTTTGTGGTGATCTATCTAGCGCTATTTGGCATGGGTACTTTATATGTATTGCGGCTGGTGAATATCGGGCCAAAAACCGATGAAGCGTTGAAAGGCGATGCCATTTCCATCAACCGTACCGAGGTGGAAGAGTTTGCACTGGCACCGGAATTTCACCCTGATAACAAAGTGCCAGCAAATTCACAGGGTAATCCTGATCAGCAAGATAGTAATGGTAAGCAAGATAACCCTGGGCACAATAGTCCCGATAAAAAGGATCAATAAATGGACTTATCATTGGTATGGGCTGGCATTATCCTGTTTGGCATCATGATGTATATCATCATGGATGGCTTTGACCTTGGCATTGGTATCCTCTATCCGTTTTTCCAGGAGAAGCATGACCGCGACCTGATGATGAACACGGTGGCACCAGTGTGGGATGGCAATGAAACCTGGCTGGTGCTCGGTGGTGCCGGGCTGCTGGCAGCCTTCCCGCTCGCCTATGCCGTGATTCTGAGTGCGCTTTCCTTGCCGCTTCTATTCATGCTGATGGCATTGATCTTCAGGGGCGTGGCGTTTGAGTTCAGGTTCCGGGCCACTGATGAAGAACGGCATTTCTGGGATAAGGCCTTTTTATGCGGTTCGATTGCAGCGACTTTCTTCCAGGGCATGGCGTTGGGCGCCTATCTGCAGGGGATCAAAGTCGTGAATGATGCCTACGCCGGTGGTCCGCTAGACTGGATTTCGCCATTTTCCATTTTCACCGGCCTCGGCTTACTGGTGACTTATGCTTTACTAGGGGCTACCTGGCTGATCATGAAAACAGGGGGCGACTTGCAAAAGACCTGTTACAAACTCTCGCGTCAGGTTTCAATCCTTTTGTTCGGAGTGATCATTGTTATCAGCCTGTGGACGCCACTGATGGATAGTGACATTGCCAGGCGCTGGTTTTCCATGCCTAACTTCCTGTTTCTCTCCCCTGTGCCGTTGCTGGTAGCTTTTGTCTTTTATCGCCTGCAAGCATCGTTGCGGGCAACTTCAGAAACATCGCCTTTCATCTATACGCTGTGCCTGATCCTGCTCGGTTATGTGGGCCTGGGCATTAGCATCTGGCCTAATATCATTCCGCCGCATATCTCCATCTACGCAGCAGCGGCGCCGCCGCAAAGCCAGATGTTTGCACTGATAGGCGCGGTGGTCATTATTCCGGTGATCCTGATCTATACTGGCTGGGCTTATTACGTGTTCCGCGGCAAGGTGAACCCGGATGAGGCTTATCATTAATAAGGTAACCGGTGAATGACTGGTGCAAAACAAAAAAGCAGCTTTGGTAAAAGATTAGGCTGGCTACTGCTGATCTGGCTGGCCAGTATTGCTGCACTCACGCTTGTGAGTTTTGTTATTAAGCTATTAATGCAAGCAGCAGGATTCAATAGCTAAGATCAATGGGGGATAAACTCGGTGGGTGAATCACTGCGAATCTTTTTCATTTTTCCCGGTCATCATAGAGATGGCCTTTAAAACCAAATTTATATTATAAAAAATCTTGCGTGTTCAAAGATGGCCCGTTTAACATGCAAGGTAAGTCAACTAACCTATCACCTACCCATTCAACCGCAATGACAGACCAGCAAAAAATAAAATGGCGGCGTTTGCGTGCCTGCAGTGCTTGCGATCTGGTCAGCGCCATTCCGGTGTTACGGCCGGGCGAGCACGCCAGTTGCCCACGCTGTGGTCATGTGCTGGCAAGAAGGCATTTGCACCCCGTGCAGCGCAGTATCGCATTGGCGACCACCGCCTTACTCAGTCTGCTGATCGCTGTCGCCTTCCCGTTTATCAGCATGGATACCAATGGCCTGGATAGCCAGATTGCGTTGCCCGAAACAGCCGCCACACTGGTGAGTGTCAACCAGCCACTGGTCGCGTTGATAGTCAGTTGCACTGCGATCATACTGCCGGGGTTATACCTGGTCGGCGTAATCCTGATGCAGGCTAATCTGTTGCGCAGGGTGCCGCGCGCATACAGCGATGTGATTGCACGCCTGTTCTCGCGCCTGCATCCATGGATGATGGCAGATGTATTTATCATTGCCGCGCTGGTCAGCCTGGTCAAACTGACGGACATAGGTGAAGTACAGCTGGGTGCTTCATTCTGGGCATACTGTGTGTTCGCTTTGCTGCTGCTGATGACCACCCGCTCGGTAGATATTGACTTGCTCTGGTTCAAGCTGGCAGGAGAGCCACCACCGGATACTGATATCCGTTGCGGCATCAATGCTGCCGAGCAACATGTCACAGGTTGCAAAACCTGCGGCCTGATCAATACCCTGCCTTCGGACACTCGCAGAAGTAGCGAAAGCTCGGCCAGCAATGTTGCTTACGTCTGCCAGCGTTGCGGTAGCAATTTATACGTACGCAAGCCGAATAGCGAGCAGCTCACCTGGGCATTACTGATGACGGCTGCCATTCTCTATATACCGGCCAATGCCTATCCGATGATGATCACGACTTCACTGGGCCAGAGTCACGCATCCACCATCATAGGCGGCATGATAGAGCTGTGGCAGCACGGCTCAGAACCGGTGGCAGTGATTATTTTCGTAGCCAGCGTGCTGGTGCCTATCATCAAAATGCTGATACTGGCGCTGCTGCTCTGGCTGACACGCCGTCCCGGCCCGTTGAACGCACAGCAAAAAACAGCGCTTTACCGTATCACCGAATTGATAGGCCGCTGGTCTATGGTTGATGTGTTTGTCGTGGCCATCATGGTGGCACTGATACAATCAGGCAACCTGATGTCGGTGTTACCTGGCCCTGCGGCACTCGCCTTCTGCGCGGTAGTGATTACCACCATGCTGGCAGCCATGGCATTCGACCCCCGCCTGTTATGGGATATCCAAGGAAAAAAACAATATGACAGAGTCATCCAATAATCAGCCACCACAGCATCAGCCAGACGAAAATCCGCCAGCGGATAATCCGGCAGGCAACGACCACCAGCTGGCAAAAGTCGGCAATCAGGTCAGCATCTCGCCGATCTGGATCGTGCCGGTCGTCGCCCTGCTGATCGGCTTGTGGCTGATGTATGACAATTACACCAAGGTCGGCAAACAAATCACGCTCTCCATGACCAATGCCGAAGGCATTGAAGCCGGAAAAACCAAAATCAAGGTACATAGCGTCGATATCGGCCAGATCGAACAAGTCACTTTGTCGGATGACCTTACTCATATTGAAGTCACCGCGCGCATCACACCAAAAGCACAACCCATGCTGGTCAAAGATACGCAGTTGTGGGTAGTCAAACCACGTATCGGACTGGAAGGCATCAGTGGCCTGAACACCGTGATTTCCGGTTCTTACATTCAACTGCAACCTGGCAAAAGCCTGGAAGAAACTGACCAGTTCACTGTACTTGATCAACCGCCGATCTCACTGAATGGCGCCAAAGGTGTACATGTGAACCTTGAGGGAAAAGTCGGTAATGCCTTGCGCGTCGGTGACCCGGTCACTTACCAGGGTTTGCGCGTTGGCCGTGTCGTCAGCGCCACCTTTGACCCCAAACAGCGCAAAATGCAACATGAACTGTTTATCGAGCACCCTTACGATGTATTAGTCACCAAGAATTCGCGCTTCTGGACAGCCGTTGGCATAGACGTGAAACTGGATGCACAAGGCTTCAGGGCGAATATTCCTACTGTGGAGTCCCTGATTGCCGGCGGCGTCAGTTTTGGTCATCCGGATGATATCCCGATGGGGCAGCCGGTGCGCTCGGAAACCACTTTTGAGCTGTTTGCCAATGAAGAAGCCGCACGCCAGCAAACCTATGATCAGTACATTGAATATGTGCTGCTGGTGGATGACACCGTACGCGGCCTGAACAAGGGCGCCCCTGTCGAATTCCGCGGCCTGCGCATAGGTACCGTCATGAGTGTGCCTTGGAAATTCAACTCGCCGGAACGTAAAAAAGATTTCCGCTATGCGATACCAGTGCTGATCCACCTGGAACCAGGACGGCTGGCCGACAACGGCCAGGCCAACCTGGAAGAATGGAGAACCCGCATTAGCCATATGCTACAGCGTGGTCTGCATGCCACTTTGAAATCCGGCAACCTGCTCACCGGTTCGGTCTATGTCGATTTGAATATGGATCAAAAAGTGCACAAACCCTACAAGCGTGAACGTTTTGAAGGCTTGCCGGTATTGCCGACCAGCGCCACCAGCCTGGCACAGATCGAACAGAAACTGTCCGACCTGCTGGATAAGCTCAATCACCTGAAGGTTGAACCTGTGCTTTCCGGCCTGGATAAAAACCTGCAGCAATCAGAAATCACCATGAAAGAGATCCGTGCGCTGAGTGTGCAAGTGAACCAGTTTATCAGCCAGCCTGAATTGCAGCAGATGCCTGCCAACCTGAATAAAACTATGCAGGAACTGCAAGCTACATTGAAAGGCCTGTCACCAGACTCACCGGCCTACCAGGAGCTGACCACTACCTTGCAACGCCTGGATAAAGCCCTGCGAGACATACAGCCATTGGCACGCACCCTGAATGAAGAACCGAGTGCCATCCTGTTTGGCCGCAAACCAGGCAATGACCCGGTGCCACAAGCACCGGCAAATCAAAAAGCGCCACAAGCACCGGCAAATCAACAGGTGCCTCCAGCACCGGCTAACCAAAACGTACCTGAGGCACCCGAACCTCAACCAGCATCGGCCAACCCGTAAGGAACCCGCACCATGATAAAGACCTACCACTTGCGTATCGGCCTCCTGCTACTCCTGGCCGGCAGCCTGGCCGCTTGCCTGAAATCCAACCCGCAGATACAAAGCCAGCGTTACAGCCTGCCTGAAGTGCAAGCCTCCACGGCAGTGCAGCAGAATAATCCGGCAGTAGCCTCCCGGCAGACTTTGGTCCTTAACCGTATACAGCTGGCGGACTACCTGGACAGCGATAGAATCGTAGTGCAGCTCAGCGATATCACTTTGCATCCGGCGCGCGACCATCTATGGGTAGATAACCTGTCACAAGAGCTGCAGCGCGGTTTACGTAACCGCCTGTCCAGCCGTTTGCCTGCTATATCCGTAGTAGATCCACTGCCAGGCGCGCCGCTCAACGCCACCAGCCTGCAACTGACAATTGACCAGTTTCATGGGCAGGTAGATGGCTACGCCGTGCTCAGTGGCCAATGGCAGTTACTGTCAGCAGACCGCAAAGCCTTGCAAAGCCAGCCTTTCAAATTCACTACGCCATTGGCTGAAAGCGGCTACCCGGCACTGGTACGCGCACTGGGCAATAACCTTGATTTGCTAAGCGACCAGATTGCAGGGAAATTACAACAGAGGCCATAGTGATGATGGTCGTCGATTAAAAATTTGATTTAAGCGCACTGTAAGCTTGAAGTGATTTAATTGGTTGTAGTGAATAAACTAGGAGCCTTTATGACCGCATTTTTTCGTTTGTTAAGCATTGCTGGTTTGAGCATGACCCTGTTGGTTGCTTGTAGCGACAACGAAACCACCATTGAAGAAGCGTACAAATCCGCCCACGACCAGCCAAATGAGACAGCGGATCCTGCTCAGCCTGGTGCATCAAGCACCCCTGATAATAGTGCCGCATCAAGCACCGTTCCCGATAAGGATAGCGCAGCAGGCGCTGTGCAAGCGGCCAGAGATGCAGTGGCAGCAAGCAATGCACAGACCAAAGAAATGAAAGAAGCGACCGAAGCAGCGGTCAAAAACAACTAAGCCTTACAGCCGTTATTTACCATATCCTCTACCCGCATTTCAGTGCGGGTTTTTTATAACCTGTTAAGCCAGTACCAACCCAACGTTAGTTAGTAATTCTTTGCTTTTCTTAATCAGCTGGCCCACCTATAGCACGGGAACTTTTCATGTACACTGCCCCGTGATTTGCAGCTTGACTGGGAAAATTAAGAGTGCATCGATATCGGTTCTGGACGCAACTGGCACAATGGATGATCCTGATTCCATTGGTGTTTTGCATGGTGCCTCTGGCATCAGCGGCTCCGGCTTTGCTCGGCACCACCTGCATCAACCAGCAAGGCGTGATCATCGCCAGTATCCCGTTACAAGGGGGCAAATTCGTCTGCCAGAGCGTAGTGAAAATCACGCAGGGCAACCAGTATGTGATCGACTTCAAAAACACTTCAACCATTGCCCGCTTCCAGCATGAAATTTTCCGGGACAGCGATCTTCAGGACACGCTTACCGAAAAGAAAGACCTGCTGAGTATTGTCAAAGGTGGCTTAAGCAGCACCGGACACAACCCATTCATGCTAAGGCACGGGCGCACTGTCAACCTGGACCCCGGCACCTATCGACTGGTGACCTGGGTGCAATCTCCCTACTACCTCACTGCCCCCACCCTGTTTATTACCGACCTCGCCAGCTATCAGCAGCAGAGCAATATCAGTGCGGCCTTCAGCTTATTGCTGCTGGGGATTTTGCTGGGTTTATTTATTTATTATGCGGTACTGGGGGCATTGCCCAGTCATCTGACAGAACGCATGTATGCCATCTTTATTTTTGGCAACCTGGTTTTTCACGCCGCCGCACTGGGCGCATTCAACCAGTTTTTTCACTGGCATTGGTTTTATCTGACTGGCCTGCCATTGCTGATTGCGAACCTGGCCTATGTCAGCTTTATTTGCCATTTACTAGGCATCAACCAGTTTCACCGGCCGCGCCTGTACCAGCTATCTCTTATTACCAGCAGCCTGCTGATTGCCCTGATCGTGCTCGGCATGATCTTCCCCGACTGGATGCTGGAGATGTCGCGCGTAGGTATCCTTATTTTCCTGGCCTTTGGCCTGTTTTGCGGGGCGCGCCTGAGCATGCAACGACAAATCATTGCGCAACTCTACCTGCTGGCGACGATAGGGTTTGGTATTCTCGGCATGATGGCGATCAGCGCCGCTGATGCGACCCAGCACATATTCACCATTGAGCAGCTAGGCCTGTTTGCGGTGACGATTCATGCCATCCTGCTCTCTCTGCTGGTCGCTTACAAACTCAATCGGATGCATCACGAAAAAGAACAATTGCTGGTCGAACTGCAAAACACACGCTCGCTGGCACTCACCGACAGGCTGACCGGTATCCCCAACCGGCACGCACTGGAAAATAAACTACTGAAGTTGCCGATACATGGCTGCCTGATGTTTCTGGATATGGATAACCTGAAACACTTAAACGACCAGTTCGGCCATGAAACCGGGGATATGCTGCTGACGCTATTTAGCCGGATACTGGTCGATAAACTCAGCGAGCATGGCCAGCTTTACCGGCTGGGCGGAGATGAATTCGCCATTCTCTGTCATGAAGATGATGTCGAATGGTGCCAGCACCAGCTCGAATACACCCACATGCAACTGCATAAAGAAGGCTTTGCCGAGGTCGGTGCCAGCATGGGCATCGTGTTCGCGCACGAGGCCACCACGACTGAGGCCTTGTTACGCATCGCCGACAAACGGATGTATGAAAATAAACGCATCCGTAAAAACCGTAAAGAAATGATGCAGGTTCTGCACCATTAACCTTTGCAGCATGTTGCGAAAAAACTGTCACACGATTTAATTTCGCAACATATACATGCATAGTTGTATTTAAATCTGCAAGCCTGGCCTGCTTATGATTTATACTCATCAAATTGATCGTCAGGCACCATCATCAGCACCTCTGATTCAAGCCCTTTTAATCTGCGCATTAAAAGGCGTTTGATGACAGCTGGTGTATAAAAAAACAACCGCATCAGGTGTCTTGCAAAAGTATTAAAGAAAGCAGTCATGCCTTTACTCACTACCCTGCTTGTACTGATCGTCTGCGCCCGTTTATTGGGGCAGCTATTTAGCCGCTTTAACCAGCCCGCCATCATCGGTGAAATGGTCGCCGGGGTCATACTCGGCCCCAGCCTGCTCAACTTCATCACCCCGACGCCTGCCTTATCAGGCATTTCAGAACTGGCCGTATTCCTGATCGTGTTATCAGCCGGCCTGGAAATGAATTTCAAGGAAGTCATAGACTCCATGCGCGGCAAAGGCATTGTGATTGCCTTGCTCGGTTTTTTACTGCCACTCACAGGCGGCATCCTGGTCGGTGTAGCGTTTGGGCTGGATGTCAGCCGCACCATCTTTTTAGGCTTATGCGTGTCTATCACCGCCTTGCCTGTTACCGTCAGCATTCTGCAAAGCTTCAAACTGCTGGATTCGGATATTGCGCGCTACTCGGTCGCCACCGCGATTTTTAACGATGTCGCCGCGCTGCTGGTGTTAGGTGTGATTCTCAACCTGCCGGAACAGAAATCCTACCAGGCGGTCAGCATTGCCATTTTCAACGCCAGCTGGAAACTCATCCTGCTGATTCTGCTGATCGTCAGCGTCAGCCTCATCATCAAAAAGGTGATCGATAAAGGCGTGAACCTGCACCTGTGGTCAGAAAAACTGGTGGCGCTCATAGGGAACGAAGCGCTGTTCGGTATCCTGCTGCTGTTCGTGCTGGTGTTTGGCTCGGTGAGCGCTGCACTCGGCTTCCACTTTGTCATTGGGGCATTTTTTGGTGCGCTGTTGATAGACCGCAATTTCTTCCTGCCCTCCCGCTACAAAGAATTGGAGTTAACCCTGGGCTCCATCACTGGCGGGTTCCTGGCGCCGGTGTTCTTTGCTTACCTGGGCCTGGAATTCAAAGTGCAGATCATCGAATCATTCTGGTTTGTGGCGGTGGTGCTGGTCGTCTCTATCGCGACCAAGATATTAGCCGGATGGCTAGGCGGACGCTTGATCGGCCTGCCCAAGAGTGATGCGTTGGGCATAGGCTTTATCCTCAATGGCCGCGGCGTGATGGAACTGGTGATTGCCAGCATTGCCTACGAGCGCGGCTTTATTGGCCAGGAGCTGTTCTCGGTGCTGATCCTGATGGGCGTGGTGACCACCCTGATTACGCCGCTGATGTTCCGTAAATGGATCATGCCGCAGATCGAAGCCAGGGCCGGCACAGCGGCGCCCACCATCCGCTAAGCCGGATTTAAAGAATTGCCGCAGAAAATAACCTATAATAACAATTACTAACACTTGAAAATCCTTTTTAGGTCCTAAAAAAACCGGGAAGGATTCATACATAATGGTATTCACCCCTACTGTTCAAGGCAAAGCCGTGCTGTTGTCATCACTACTACATCGTTGCTTATTGCTGTTGATCAGCCTGCTTGTAGCCAGCCAAGCCTATGCCGCGCCATCGCTCAGTGCAACCCAGTGCCAGAACGCACAAGGCCAGCCCGTCACACATATTCCGCTTGAAGGCGGCAAATTCAACTGCCACACCACGCTGACCATTACTGACACTGATGCGTATGTGCTGGATTTTAAAAACACTACCGTCATCGCTAACTTCAACCATTCACTGGCTGCCACGGATGGCAAAACCTATCTTGCACACGGCGGGCTCAGTAGTCGCGAGACTAACCCTTATCTGTTACGCCACGGGCGCAAGTTCACCCTGACACCCGGCACTTACCAGCTCACTACCCAGCTCGACTCGCCTTATTACCTGGCGCAACCAGAACTGTTTATCACCAGTGAACCCGATTACCTGAACCAGGTGCTTAAAAGCTCGGCAGGCGCGATCCTGATGCTGGGCGTGCTGGTGGGAATTTTTATCTATTACATCGCCATCGGCATGACGCCGGGCAACACGACCGAACGCCTTTATGCCTTGTTTATCCTAGGCAACCTGCTGTTCCAGGGTGCGGCACTGGGCGCATTTGCGCAACTGGCAGATTCACACTGGTTTTACCTGAGCAGTGCGCCTATCCTGCTTTCAAATATGGCCTATGTCGGCTTTGTCCGCCACCTGCTCGGCATCAACGCCACGCACTACCCCAGGCTGCATAAGCTGACATTGCTGGTGTACGCCATCCTGGTCGTTTTATTGATCAATGCCATGATCAACCCGAACTGGATGCTGGAAATGGCACGCACCGGTGTTGCGATCTTCCTGTGCTTCGGCTTTATTTGTGGCAGTTATTTCAGCTGGCTGAAACATCGCACCGCGCAATTCTATTTAATCGCGATTACGGTATTTGGTATTTTGGGTGGCATGAGTATCAGCATGCAAAAAATCAGCACCAATATCTGGACCATAGAACAGATGGGCCTGATTGCAGTGACGGTAGAAGCCATCCTGCTGGCACTGGTGTTGGCTTACCAGATCAACCGCATGCACAAAGACAAAGAGCGCATGCTGATTGAACTGCAAGATACCCGCTCACTCGCCATGACCGACCGGCTCACCAATATCCCCAACCGTCACGCGCTGGAAAGCAAAATGCTGAATTTCCCCTCGTATGGCTGCCTGATCTTCCTGGATATGGATAACCTCAAACACTTCAACGACCACTTTGGTCATGATGTAGGCGATACCCTGCTGAAAAACTTCAGCCTGTTCCTCAACCAGCGCCTCGACAGCGAAGCGCAGCTATACCGCCTTGGTGGCGATGAATTTGCCATTCTGTGCCACGAAGATGAAGTGGAATGGTGCCAGCACCAGGTAGATGCCACCAACAAACAGCTGCAAGCCGGCGGCTTTGTCGGTGCCGGTGCCAGCCAGGGCGTGGTGTTTGCACGTGAAGCCAATACCCCGGCAGAACTGATGCGCATTGCCGACAAACGCATGTACGCGAACAAGCGCTCGCGTAAAGACCGCAAGGAAATGATGCACGTCTTGCAGCAGTCCAATTGACCTTCCCGGCTTTATTCCGGCAAGCGTATACCCACCATACCGCCTACTTTTTCAAAGCTTAAATAGCACCATCACCAAACTGCCAGCCGCAGCAGGTGTGCCGCCAGTCGATTTCAGCGGCAAGCAGCCACCGTTTGTGCCTGACTATGTCGCCAACCTCGGCTTCAGGGTGCGCAACCTCACCGACGAGTTTTACGCGACCTTTGGCTCGTCAAATGGCAGGCAAGCCATGATTGCAGCACCGCGTACGTTTGAAGTGTCATAAAACCTGCGCTACTAATTCAGGCACATTTTTCTTAATCCCCTTTTCAAAAAAGCAAAACGACCCCCTCATATTGGGGGTTGTTGTTTTTCACCAAGAAGCGCAATTTACAAGCTACTCGCCAAACTGATCACTTTCACGTTTATTTAATGTCCATAAACGACTATGCTGACTGTAAAACGATTATCCGTACTAAAAAAAGACACAACTTGAGAGGAGAAAGTGATGTTTAGTAAAAAGTACTATCTGGCTTTAATAATGGCAATTCTCGGAACAGCGAATATCGCCCAGGCAGCCACCTACAATGTCTATGGCACTGTGAATTTCTCAGCACAAGGCTCTGAAATTGCCAACCCAACCGGTCAGTCGATTGTCGCGGCGCTGGTTAATAAATATGCGGCTTTTTCAGCTACGGTCGATACAAGCGTTCCTGATAGTGACTCCTCAAACGATGTTTTTCTACTGAATACCGCAGTCACTTCTACAGCGAGCATAGGAGCGTTTAACTTTGGCACTGATAGCAACTCATGCTTCAGCGTGCAATTTGATTGCAAAGTAGAGTCCAAAATCAATTTCCCTACTGAAAGCTTTACTTTTGACAATCAATTTATTACCAGCCAGATGATGACTGCAGATGCATTAGGTGCAAACAGTAGACTGAATTTTTACTACTCCACCGTTGGCTACGATCTGTTCGACACCGCACAATTGATTGACCCGTTTGCAGGCACCCTCAGCGTTGGTTTCTCGGTTTTCTACCGCCACGACAACCAATTTCAACGTATCAATTTTGATCTCTCCGATATCACAGCCACACCAGTCCCGGAGCCAGCCACCAGCGCAATGTTTGGTGCATCGCTCCTACTGCTAGGGTTTTTCAGGCAACAACGCAAAAAAACCACTATTTAATCCTGTGGAAGAATACAAAAGCCTCCCACACCGGAGGCTTTTTGCTTTGATCGAATTATCTGCTTTGTAGCAAAGGTTTCATAATCTTAAAGCCATGCCTGAGTTATAATGCCGCCACCTTTGGGGAGTAGCCTGCTTCATCTAATATGAAGCGCCTGTGTCAACATAATCGACTTACGTCGTGGTGCAGGCAGCTGTTTTCGGTTGGCGAGACTAATGGATATCAGCGCGATAGTAAGTCGGGCGTACTGGTGTCTATTGATTTCGTCCCGACTAGAAAACTAAATATGACCCTTACCACCATCGCGCTGATCGCGCTTGCCATGTCCACCGACGCGTTTGCTGCCGCTATCAGCAAAGGCGCAACGCTTAAAAACCCCAAACTCTCAGAAGCACTACGCACCGGATTGATTTTTGGTGTCATCGAAGCCATTACGCCACTCATCGGCTGGGCCATCGCCACCTTCACCATCAAAAACTTCGCTGCAAATTACATTACAGACTGGGATCACTGGATCGCCTTCACCCTCCTGCTCGCCCTTGGCCTGCATATGATTTACGCAGGCTTTCAACCAGCAGAACCTGAAGAAGATAAACCAGCCAGCCACTCCTTCTACATACTCGCGATTACTGCCTTTGCCACCAGCATTGACGCCATGGCCGTTGGTGTCAGCCTGGCGTTCATGGATGTGAATATATTCATCACTGCGGCAGCGATTGGCTTTGCTACGTTTACTATGGTGACGATTGGGGTGATGCTTGGGCGCGTATTAGGGTTAATGTTTGGGAAGCGTTCGGAAGTGGTTGGCGGTTTGGTGTTGATTGCGATTGGGTCTTATATTCTTTATGAGCATCTGGTTTTATTAAACTAATTCAGTATGCGGGTTAAAACCTGCAATTTTCTCTACAAGATTGACGTGCGTAAAATATGGCATATACTGCGTGTATATGCAAAAAAGGAGCATCTGCCATGTCAAGTTTATCTAAAGCCCTTCCTCACCGGGAAGCAAAGCTGTTTCGAAACAACCGCAGCCAGGCCGTGCGCATCCCTGTTGAGTTTGAGCTACCGGGTGATCGCGTATTGATTCATCGTGAAGGCAACAAGCTGATTATTGAACCAGTAGCACGCCCCGCCAACCTCGCCGAACTACTGGCAGAATGGCGTCAAGAGCCGCTACTCGCCCCTGAAGATCAGTTCCCGACTATTGACGACATGCCCACCACGTCGGAGGACATATTTTGAGTGGCTACTTGCTAGACACCAACATCATCAGCGATCTGATCCGCAATCCGTCCGGGGCTGCCGCACGTCATATTGAGCAAGTCGAAGCCAAAAATATCTTTACCAGCATCATCGTCGCCGCCGAACTGCGCTATGGCTGCGAAAAAAAAGGGTCCCCAAAACTTACAGGAAAGGTTGAAAATCTACTCGCCACCATCCCGGTGCTACCATTAGAGAATCCAGTGGATACCGAATATGGACGCATCCGCGCAGAACTCGAAGCAACAGGCCAAACCATCGGCATGAACGATTTACTGATTGCTGCACAAGCCTGTACTTTGAACCTAACACTGGTAACGGATAACCTGCGAGAATTTAGCCGTATTCACGGCCTTAAAGTTGAGAACTGGCTTGAGAGATAGCTGATGAAAATTTTAATTTTACTCTGACCCCAATTATTATTCGTCACCGCCGCAGCCATTGACTTTGCTACGTTTACTATGGTCACAATTGGGGTTATGCTTGGGAGAGTGTAGGGTTGATTTTTGCGAAGCGTTCAGAAGTGGTGGCGGCTTGGTACTGATTGCGATTGGATCTTATATTCTTCATGAACACATCAGTATGAATCAGTTCAAGCTGCTTAAGTTTAGAATTTATATTAATATCCACATGTATTTGAACTCACTGTTTTACATATTAGCTGCATGAAAATAGAAAAAATCATATATCCGAAAAAATAATAATGAGCGCAAATATACATAGAACTGAGAACGAAATAGTAGTTGAAGGAAATCTTGATGATTTCCATTACTTCTTAGCAATCCTACATCAAGCGATCCAAAAACTTGGTTTTAGTGAAATCATTATTAATTTGTCTAGATGTGAGACTGCATTTCCAAATGTAATGCTTTCAATCTGCGCACAGATAATGGTATACAGAAAAGCAGGAGCAGACTTTAAATTAATTCCGCCTGCTAATACTGAATTGTTTAACTTATTTAAAAATACTGGATGGGCTCACTTTATAGACTCAGAAAACTATCCGCCTTCAAGTTTTAGAGGACATACCAGAGTCCCAGCAACTCAGTATATTAGTAGTTCAGATCAACAACATGCAGTCAATAGAATTGTTAATGTCATACTTGGAGCGATTCCCGATTTAAACCGTTCAGATTTTGCTGCATTCGAGTGGGCAATAAACGAAATAACAGACAACGTTTTAGTTCATTCAGAATCAGTAATTGGCGGTTTGGTTCAAGTATCAACATTTCAACGACTAACAAAGACGGTGCAGTTTGTTGTTGCAGATGCCGGCATAGGAATTCCTAAAACACTTAGAAGTGCTTTTCCAGATATTAGCGATATTGAAGCATTAGATATTGCAATTAAAGAAGGTGTAACTAGAGATAAAAAAATTGGTCAGGGGAATGGTCTTTTCGGTACATACGAAATATGTGCCAAATCTGGCGGCAGCTTCAGCCTTTACTCTGGTCATGCAAAATTGGAGTATTCTGAAAAAAGTGGCTTATCTATTAAAAATGAAAAGATTCCATATAGTGGAACATTAGTAATTGCAAACTTAGATTTTTCTAAACCGCGCTTGTTAGAGGATGCATTAAAGATCAAAGGCAAAAACTATCAGCCGCTTGACTATATTGAAACAAAGTACGAAACGACTACTGATGGGAAAATATATTTCCTTTTAAAAGACGAAGCGCAATCATTTGGAAGTAGAGTTTCAGGAAGGCCAATAAGAAACAAACTGTCCAATCTAATTAAAATGACAAGCGATCAAAAGATTATAATTGACTTTGATTGCGTACCAATTGTATCTAGTAGTTTTGCCGATGAGGTATTTGGGAAAATATTTCTTGAGGTTGGAGCCATGAACTTTATGCAGAAATTTGAATTTATTAATATGATGGATACTGTTCAGTCACTTATAAATAAAGCGATATCACAAAGAATGCAAGCTGGTGTTCTTGATTAGTAAGAATGACTATTTCGTAACACTTAATTTAACTACAATTGGTAGTCAAATTTGACTCTTAAAATCTCATTTAACTGAGGTTTTTTCATACCCTTCTCCCTTGTGATTTCTCATCATATCGCCATATAAGTCGAAACACTTAGCACCACCAACAATCATCCGCGTTAAAATATAGCCACTCTCGTTTTATTAGAATTTATATGGATAAACGTATCCCCGTCACGCTGCTCACTGGTTTTTTGGGCAGCGGCAAAACCACCCTGCTTAACAAGCTGCTGCATAATCCGGCAATGAAAGACACCGCCGTGATCATCAATGAACTCGGTGAAGCAGGCTTGGACCAGATTTTTGCCAATAGCCAGATTTCGCAAACGATTGAGAGCGAGCATATTGCCGATAACACGGTATTGTTGAGTTCCGGCTGTTTGTGCTGTTCGCTCAAAAACGAGCTGGCTGACACCATGCGCGATTTGTTTTTTAAGCGCAGTTTGCAGGCAGTGCCGGAATTTAACCGCCTGGTGATTGAAACCACTGGTATGGCTGACCCTGGCCCGATTTTAGCCAACCTGATGAATGAGCCGGTGATTGAATCGGTTTACCGCCTGGATGCGGTGGTGGTGACGATTGATGCGGCTTATGGTTTGCAGCAGATTGAAACGCAGAAAGAAGCACTCAAACAAGCGGCTGTGGCGGATGTGTTGCTGATTACCAAAGCAGACACGGCGACGCCTGAACAGATTAATGCATTGCAATCCAAACTGAATGCACTTAACCCGAATGCGACACAGCAGTTTGTGTCGCATGGTGAGATAGACCCGATGCAGATTATTGATGTCGGGCTGTTTGATTTTGCCAATAAGCAGGCCAATCCGCAGCGCTGGTTGAAAGCACCATCTAGCGGCTTTAGCGCGGCTAAGAAAGGCACGATTCCACAGGCGCCTGCGCATGATGATGTGACGACATTTACCGTCTACTTACCCAAGCCGATGGCATGGTCAGATTTCAAAGGTGTGATCCTTAAACTATGCCAGGTGCATGGTGAAAACCTGTTACGCTTAAAAGGCATTCTGCACGTGGAAGATGCGCCTGCGCCGCTGGCGATACACGCGGTGCACTTTACGCCCTACCCGCCTACGCTGCTGGAAGGCTGGGATGAAGATGAGCCGATCAGCCGGATTGTGATTATAGGCAAAGGCATCGACGAAGCAGCAGTCCGCGATATGCTCACCCAATTCTGATCTGGGAACGATTTTAGAAAAATAGCGTCATCTGAATGGTTTAATCATTTGTCATTGAAGTGACGCTGTAGAAGTTTAATGTGTAAAAGCACATGATTTTTTGGAGTAAGTAATGGGTCGTTATTTAGAAAGATTAATTGAAAGCTGGATTTTCCAGAGCCGATGGTTGATGGCACCGATGTACCTTGGTTTGGTCGGTGGCCTGTTTATTTTGCTGGTTAAATTTGGCCAGGAATTCTTCCACATTGTTTCGCACCTGGCTTCGTTCTCGGAGCAGGAAACCGTGCTGTCACTGCTGGCGCTGGTGGAT
>DATHWT010000059.1:0-2148 GCA_035460345.1 Methylophilus sp.
GACGATACCACTGCTTTTACTCGTGCCGGCACCTGGCTGGCAACGGTGAGGGCCAATACCGCGCCTATTGATTCACCCACGAGCGTCACGTCAGTCAGGTCAAGTTTTTCAATAAATGAGATAACACCATTGCGCAGGTAAGGTTCGTCGTAGTTAGTGCTGGTGTCGATTGATGAGTAGCCATGCCCCGGCAGATCCAGCGCATACACAGTAAAGTGTTTTGCCAGCGAGGGGATCACTTCCTGAAAGTAGTCCAGCTGAGTGCGGATGGTATGCATAAGAATGAGTGGCTTGCCATTACCGGCTTTTAGATATCTGATGGTTGATTTGTTGGCTAACGTCAGCTCTGAAACAATACCTATTTTGCTTAAATCCTGCATTTTGAATTCCTCCCTGTTAAGTTATGCTTTTTTACTGGTTACTTACCAAGGCAATGGCTCGCCCACGTGAAAGAATCCACCGTTAGCACCATTGGCATCCAGGGTGGCCAGTAACACGCTGGTTTTGCCGCTTTCTGCCACCTCCATCGGAGCATGCTCGCCGCCCAGTTCTGTTTTTACCCAGCCTGGGTGAGCAGAGTTGACCTTGATGTTGCTATCTTTTAACTCATGCGCCAGATGCACGGTATAGGCATTCAATGCTGTTTTGGATGCGTTGTAAGCGAATGCTTTTGCTGGATTGATGGGGGAATTCGGCATGCTATGCAAAGTGAGTGATGCGAGGATGCTGGACAGGTTGACGATGCGGCCCGCGGGCGATTTCTTGATCAGTGGCAATAGTTTTTGCGTGAGTTCGATCACGGCGAACAGGTTGGTCTGGAATGTTTTCTTCAAAACGTCGGAACTGACGCTGCTGCTGTTATTGCCACCGACCAGTGGTTCCACCAGGATGCCGGCATTGTTGACCAGGATATCCAGCTTGCCGTATTTGGCATTGAGGTACTCATAGGCCGCAGAAGCCGAAGTCGCGCTGTCTGCATCGTAGGCGATGGCTTCGGCCTTGAAGCCTTTTGCAGTTAACTGGCTGGCAGCATCCTGTCCTTTTTTCAGGTCGCGCGAACCGATGACAACGGTAATGCCCAGTTCGCCTAAACCTTTTGCTGTCTCAAAACCGATGCCACGGTTAGCGCCGGTGACGAATGCTACTTTTTCTGCTGACTGACTCATGATGTGTTTCCTTTGTAGTTGTAATAAAAGTGAACGTAAAATATATTTTTATACCAATCGGTAAATAAATATTAAAAGGATTAAAATGAGTTGTCAACAATTAATTTACCGAATGGTACAATTAGTGATAAATTAAACATGGTTTCAAAAAATAGCTACAGTTAAAAAGTAGTTTGAGAAAGGATCGCAAGATGGATACAGAAGAAATGCAGCAAGCAGAAACACCTGTTGCAAAAGTGAAAAGCCGGGGGCGCCCGCGTGAGTTCGATCATGAAGAAGCCTTGGACAAGGCGTTGAATGTCTTCTGGAAACGCGGCTATGAAGGTGCTTCGCTGTCGGAACTGACCGATGCGCTGGGCATCAACCGTCCCAGCCTGTACGCGGCGTATGGCAACAAGGAAGAATTGTTTCGCAAGGCTCTGGATCGTTACATGTCCGGTCCGGTAGCGTATGCGCCAGACGCACTACAAGAACCGACCGCGCGCAAAGTTGTGGAAAAATTCCTAACGGATTCGGCTGCATTACTAGCCAATCCGGATACCCCCCATGGCTGCATGCTGGTGCAGGGCGCGCTTAGCTGCGGTGAGGGTGCACAATCAATCAGCAAGTTATTGGCGGAATATCGCAATCGCTTCCAGCAAGCCTTGCGCTTGCGTTTCGAAAAGGCCCAGGCGGAAGGCGATATGCCAGCCACCATTGATGTGGCAGCGATGGCGCGCTATGTGGTGACAATACACCAGGGCTTGTCCGTGCAGGGGACTAGCGGCGCTACACATAAAGAGCTATTGGGCGTCGTTGGCACAGTGATGGCGAACTGGCCATCACCTTGATAGGATTATTTTCTGAGCGGTTTTAGCAATTCAGAGAGCCCGTTGTGATCTATCTCCTGCATCAAGGCCAGTAACCGGCCAATCTCACCCGGCGGGAAACCTTCGCGCGCGAACCAGTTTAAATAGTTGCCCGGTAAATCTGCAATCAGGCG
>DATHWT010000060.1:0-15436 GCA_035460345.1 Methylophilus sp.
CTCACAGTGGTGTAAGGCTTGCCGTCAGCAGCCAGTGTTGGTGCTGTTTTACCTGGCTCAACGACTTTACCCAGGATAGGGTTGCCACGTTTTGGATAACCACCGATGGTCAAGGTGTGGCTATGGTCAGCCGTCACGATAATCAGCGTTTCGTTCAGATTCACCTTGCTGGCGGCTTCGCGCACTGCGTCAGACAATGCAACCGCATCTTTGAATGTACGGTAAGCGTTACCTGCATGTGAAGCGTGGTCGATACGGCCGCCTTCAATCATCAGGAAATAACCATTCTGGTTTTTCTTCAGGATATCAATCGCCTTGCCAGTCAATTCGGCTAATGAAGGCTCACCAGCGATATCGTTAGGACGGTCTTGCTCGTATTCCATGTGTGATGGATTGAACAGGCCGATCACCTTATTGGTAGTCACCGGGTTCAATGCATTAAAGGCAGTCTGGTCCTGAATATATACACCACCGAATTTGCTGACATATTCTTGCGCCAGGTTACGGCCATCGGTACGGCGACCTTTGGTACCTTCAATATCTGTCACCGTATTTGGCAGGAAGTAGCTACGGCCACCACCAAACACCACATCAATGCCATCACCAATTTTACCGTTACCGAAGTTATCGATCAGCTGCGCAGCAATATCTTTCACACCGTTAGTCGCGGCAGCAGATGACAGGTTAGAGTTCGCTTCCCAGTCACGATTTGAAATATGGGCATAAGTCGCAGCCGGGGTTGCATGCGTGATACGCGCTGTGGACACCACGCCTGTGGATTTACCGGCAGCTTCAGCCTGTTCCAGGATAGTAGTTACCTTGCCAGCGTTGATCACAGCCGGGCTGGCTTCATTTCTCGCCACAGACTGGTTCAGGGAAATAATGCCATCATTGGTTTTCACACCAGACACAATCGCTGTCATGGTAGGGGCAGAGTCAGAAGTCTGCTGGTTTGTTGAATAGGTTTTAGACAAGGCAACGTAAGGAAACTCTTCAAAGGATAAACGGTTGCGCTCACCATCAATCCCTTTTAACTGGCCTTCAAAAATACGTGCACCAGTCACGGTTGAGATACCCATACCATCACCCACAAACAGGATGATGTTTTTGGCTTTTTTAGCATTTGGTACCAGCTTTTTGCTGTCATTCAGGCTGGCAGCGCCATCATTCAACCAGAATTGTGCATTTTCAGCCAATGCCACATTAGAAAGCGCAAATTGTGAGCCCAGCAGCATGGCCACCAGGGCCGTGCGTTTCAAGTTTAAAAAGTCCATGATGTTTTCCTTTATTTAGAGTTTATATTAATTTTAGGTTTTTAATTTAGTAGTAGCGGCGGCGCATTGCTGCCATCAGGCCCAGGCCAGCCAGCAGCATGGCAGCTGAATCGGCTTCCGGTACGGCAGAAATTGCATTGATGCTGACATTATCTACACCCAGTTGTAATGAGTTCTGGTTAGCAACGGTAGCAAAACGCAATACGTAATTGCCACCAGCCGCCAGGCTGGAGGTAAGGTCAAACTGGTAATTTACATAGTTGTTGGCAGTCAGTACGCCATTGGCGCCGCCCAGATACAGGCTTTGCAATACATCAGTGTTGCTGGTTGAAAACGGGTCGCTGCCTGCTTTCAAAATGTCCACACGCACATGCTGGTTAGGGTTGTCGGTCGCATCCACGCTGTAATCCAGGCCTGCCGCATCTACATGGCTGGTCGCGTTCTGGTTATTCACAAACATCTGGAAGCTTAAAGTGGCGGAGGAAACTGCGCCGGTGCTGAAGGTTTGGAATAAAGCACTGCCGGATAAACCATTGTTATCCAGTAAGCCGTAGTAGCTACCCTGGGAAGCGCCCACAGTAGTGTTACCTGTCACTTCAGTCGTGGTGCCGGACTGTGCCAGTACACTGCCAAAAATACCTTGCTCGACTGATTGCCAGCCAGTGATATCGTAAACATCTGCACCGTGTGATTCGAATCCGCCGTTTTGTATGAGTTCGGCCGCCTGTGTTGCAGGTGACAGTGCTGCCATTACAAGCATGCTAGTCATCGCCCAAGAGTTAAGCTTCATTTGAATGTTCTCCCTGATTGTATGTGATTAACTTGTACGCGAGGTTTAAGTCCGGCGCATACTTACCTGAGTATTGTTAAAAACATCTGTGGCAGAAAGGTTGCACTCACATGAAGCTTATGTGACGGGTAAGACTATAGGCTGGTATGGATAACGCATGACGCCGCGCTGGAAAAGAAAAAACCCCGTAGAGACGGGGTTATAAGTGACTTTAAACTTGAAAACACGACACAATCACACAAAGGCATCCATCATGCTGATGATCATGAGCAGCATAAATCCAAAAAACAGAATTTTCAGATTTAAACTCATAAACGACCCTGTGCATTTGTGATGTTGCTAGAATAGGACTATTGCACTTGGCTCTCAATGGCCCGTTCGGGTCAATACGGGCATGACTTAACAACAATAACCAACCATCCCACCTTGGCATCAAACGCCGTCAAAGGGGAGTGATATGCTAAAACTAAAACTCATGCTTGGGTTCTGGCTGGCCAGCCTGACCCGCAGGCTTAAAAATAATTTTTACCTGTACCTTGCGCTACTGTTCAGCGTAGTGATTTTGCTGGATGCCGGGGTGTTCCATGTTGGCCAGAACATGCGCGACAAGGCGTTTGACCTGATGGTGAAAAACCGGATTTTCAAACCGGACCCTGATCCTGCGATTGTGATTATCGATATCAATGAAGCCAGCCTGGAAGCCATGTCCAAGGAATATGGCCGCTGGCCGTGGCCGCGCCAGGTGGTAGGCGAACTGGTGGAGAATATCCAGCGCCAGCAACCGAAAGCCATTATCTTCGATATCGTTTTTTCAGATGCTGACGTTTACAACCCGGACAGTGACAGCTATTTCAATGATGTCATCACCGCTTGCGAAAACTGCTTCTTCCCTTTGCTACGGCTTGATGCCAGCCAGGATGGCAAAAGCCAGCTCACTTATGCACAAATCCCCGGATTGACGCATGACACTGATGCAGACCAGCAGGCTACTTTTGCTGCTATCCCGCCTTACTTCAAGGGGGCCTGGAAAGCGCAGCGCATGGGGACGCACAATGTCTACCCCGACAATGATGGCGTGGTGCGCCAATACAGTATGCGTCACCAAGACAGGGGCTGGACCTTGCCCGCCCTGCCCTTGCTGGTGGCTGATGCCATGCAGTTTGAGACTGCCAATACGCCGGATGATATGTTGCTGAACTGGCGTGGAAAGCCGTTTACCTACCAGTTTGTTTCTTTTAGCGACGTCTACACCGATAGCACCAGTTCAAAACCCAAACGCCCACAAGATGAGTTCAAGGACAAGATCGTCATCATAGGCTCCACCGCACCGGCACTGTTTGATATCAAGCCTACTGCGATGGACAAGCAATTCCCGGGAGTGGAGATTCTGGCAACCGCGCTGGACAACACGTTGCACCAGGATTACCTGAAAGTCTGGCGCGGCAAACTGCCCTATATCTTGCTGAGCCTGTTACTGGTGTGGCTGACCACAGTGGCGTTTTACTTTAAGGTAGACCGCGACCGCTTTAACGGCATCTTTACCGGTAGCCAGATCGGCCTGCTGGTGCTGTCTTACCTAGCTATCAACTTTATCCATACTTACCTCGACCTGGCCGCGCCCATCGTCTGGGCTGTCGCTTATTTCGGGATCGCCAAAATTTATGCACTCGCGACCGACCGCGCCTTGCAACGCTGGCTGGCGTTTGGATTAACGTCGGATAGCGAAGAGCTGGAAGTCTTGCTGATGCCGATTGTGATCGAAAGTCCTGAAAGCCTGGGTGATGCGGTGATAAAACTGGTGCGCAAGGAAATCGAATTCGCCTGCCGCGCACCTAACCAGACCGATGCCCTCGTCGGTACGCAAAGCGGTATCTGGGGCCTGTTTGGCGACTTGGTGATAGTCAGCTGGCAATATAAACCTGAAACCGCCTACCGCGAAGCTGCCGCGCAGGACGCCCGGCAACTGGCAGAACAATTACCTTCATTACTGAACAAGCTTGGTCTACCAAATCACCCGAGCCTTCGTTATGGCATGCATCAGGGCAATATCGTCAACCGCGCAGATCAACTGGCTGCACAGTGGCGTCTCCTGTTTGCTCAAGCCATGATTGAGCTGGAAAAAGAATATTTATCAACCACGGAGAAAGTTGAGATACCTAGATGATCAAAACACGCATGATCAAGAATAGATTAATGGCGCTGCTGACCGCACTCGCTTGCAGCAGCGCAATGGCAGCGGAGACTGGTGTGGTATTAAAACCTGACCAATTACGAGCCGATGCATTTAGCGATGCCACAGTGGTCGGCAATGTAAGTAAAAACGACGCGGTAGATATCCTGACTAAAAAAGGCGCCTGGCTGCAAATCAAATCTGGCGGCAAAACCGGCTGGGTACGTTTACTCACTGTGAAGCGTAACAGTGCCGGCGGTAACAATGTTGCTGGAGTAGTAGGCGTTGCCACCGGCCGCAGCGGCACTGGCAAAGTCGTTTCCACCACAGGGATTCGCGGCCTGAGTGCCGAGGACCTTAAAACAGCACAATTCAATGAAACGGAAACCAAAAAACTGGAAAGTTACACAGTCAGTGCAGATGAGGCAAAACAGTTTGCTTCCAGCGGTGGCTTAAGCAGCCGCCAGACGCCGTATTTTCAGGGAGTTAGCCAGCAATGAAACACAGCCTTTTAAAGCAATATATGTTCAATAAAACCTTAATTAAACAAGCAGCCGTGTTTGCGTTATTTGGTAGTTTTATGGCGGGCACCGCAGTTGCGCTAGACCTTAAAGGTGTACTCAAGGATGCCGTCAATAACCAGCTTGGCGGTAGCAATACTGAGCAAACAACACCCACCAACACTGAAAATGTATCCGCGCAGGACAAATTAGCCAATATCAACTGGAAAAACCCCAGCCAGGAAGATGAGATTGCAGTAGGCCGCAATGTCACTGGCACAATTCTCGGTGCGGCACCGTTAGTAAACGACGCCAAATTGCAGCAGTACGTGAATAAGGTCGGGCGCTGGGTCGCCAGCCAGTCTGAACGCACCAGCCTGCCCTGGCATTTTGGCGTGATTGACAGTACTGATGTAAACGCATTTGCCGCGCCAGGCGGTTATGTGCTGATTACCAAAGGTTTATATCAACGCTTAACCAGCGAAGCGCAACTGGCAGGCGTGCTGGGCCATGAAATCGCGCACGTTGTGCAAAGACATCATTTAAAAGTCATGCAAAAACAGGCACTGATGGATGCTGGTACCTCATTCCTCAAAGAGAAAATCAGCAAGAATAAAATCACACAGCGTGCCGTGACTACCGGTGCCGAGATCAGTGCCCGCAATCTGGATAAAAGTGCCGAGTATGAAGCCGACAGTATGGGTACTGTGCTAGCCGCACGGGCTGGTTATGATGCCTACGGCCTGGCAGAAGTATTACAGGATATGGAACTGCTGGGCAGTCATGACGGCAGCGTAGCATTGCTGTTCCAGACCCACCCTCACCCGGACGACCGCGTGGCACAATTGAGCTTGGTGAGCGGCGACCAGATTGATAAGATCAGTGGCGGCAAGACATTGGAAAACCGTCTTTACAAGTTGAAGTAGGCTCTACTCCTGAAAACAAATAAGGCTCCCCGCGGCGAGCCTTATTTAATGCAGCATTTTACACTATACCCAACCGCGTTCGCGGCACTCACTTTTGATATAGGCGTAATACACCGGTGCCGCCACTATCCCCGCCAATCCAAAAGTGGCTTCCATGACCAGCATTGCCACCAGCAATTCCCAGGCATGCGCACGTATCTGGCTGCCTACTATGCGCGCATTGAGGAAGTATTCCAGTTTATGAATCACAATTAAAAATAATAATGAGCCTATCGCTACGATAAAAGAGTGACTGATACTGACAATCACAATCACAGTATTTGAGATCAGATTACCCACCACTGGCAGCAAGCCAACCAGGAAAGTCAGTAAAATCATGGTTTTAGTAAATGGCAAATGGATGCCACACAACGGCAGGATAATCGCTAGGTAAATGGCGGTCAGGCTGGCGTTCACCGCAGAAATCTTGACTTGCGCAAACACAATATTCTTAAAAGCCTGCGCGAATAAAGCCACGCGTTGCAACAGGCTTTGTGCAAACGGACGCTGATTGGTTTTGGTTTGCACGTCATGCAAAGCCACCATCGCCCCAATCACCATACCAATCAGGATATGTGCAAAATGGTGCCCGGCTTCTTTCCCTAACAGTTGCCAGTCCGCCGAGTGCGCACGTAACCAGTCAATCACCGTTTGCTGTAGCGTAATCGCATCATCTGGCAGGCGGTCATTCAGCCAGACTGGCAGCACTGCACGTGAGTCTTCAATGATGCGCGCAAGCTGGTCGAACAACATGGTCAGGCCGCCGGTATCGCTGCGGATCAGGGTCACGATACTCATGCCCATCGCCACCAGCAAACCAATGACAAAGGTAGCCAGCAATACCACTGCCAGCCACTTGGCATATTTACCAGGCACCCTGCGGGCAATAATGGGAGAAATGACATGGATAAGCTCGAATACCAGCAAGCCCACCAGCAAAGCAGGCAACAGCTGTACTTTCAATACCAGCCACATCAAAACGGCCATGAGCACATAAGTGGCGGTATCAAATCTTTGTGTTTGGGTCACTACAGACTCCGGACTTTTATCATAAATGGCTAATATTTGGACTGTAAATGCTTAGCCGCATCAATAGGTAATTTCAGCAGGAAATGTACGGCCTCATCAAACTGTTTGTCCAGCACCTCGCCATGCAACCTCTGCACTTCACGGGTCAGTTCATCCACACGCTTGTAAGTCGTGGAAATTTTCAGGTGCACCATTTCGACAAAAGGGATGCTGCCCGCCTGCTCCATCGCCTGTTTGGCGGTGCCGCCATAAGCGCGCACCAGGCCACCAGTGCCAAGGTTGATGCCGCCATAATAGCGGATCACCGCGACACAGCAATTCACATAATCCTGCCCATCCAGCATTTGCTGGATCGGTTTACCGGCAGTGCCCGCAGGCTCGCCAGCGTCAGAAAAGCGTGCCACTATGCCTTCAGCAGTTTTCATGCGGAACGCATACGCCAGGTGACCTGCGCTTTGATGCTCGCTGGCAAACTGGCGTAAAAACAATGCAAGCTCCCGCTCGTTTTCACACCGTCCGGCACGGGCAATAAAGCGTGACTTGTTGATGGTTTGATCGGCCTGGCCGGTGTGTTGAAAGGTCAGCATCGTTAAGAATTTCCAAGATACCTTATTTACGTTTCACCCAATGTACACGTATCCATTCGGCGAAACCGGCTTCATCAATTTCACCTGCTGCCAAAGCTAAGATGGTTAAAGTCGCATCAACTTGCGTAGCAGTCAATCGATAGCCATTCAGGAATAAAAACAAACCTACAGAAAGAAATGCTGCACGTTTGTTGCCATCTACAAACGGATGATTTTTTGCCAAACCGCAGCCATAAGAAGCGACCAAGGCAGCCACATCAGGTAGTTCATACAATGCCAAATTTAAAGGACGCGCCAGTGCCGAATCAAGCAGGCCTTCATTGCGAATACCTGTGACACCCCCATGTAAGCTCAAACTTTCATCATGCAAGCGTAACAAGGCATTTTTATCTATCCAAATCCAGCTAGACATCTTGCTTCACTTATTTGGCCAGCGCATTAAATGTATCCCGGTATTCACGCATAAACTCACGGCCAGCTTCCAATTGCGCCTCAAACGCAGGGTCATGCGGCGTCATCGTCACTGCGCCGGGCGCATCCGTCAGGTATATCGTATCGCCTTTTTCCAGCTTGAGTCTGGCAAGGACTTCTTTAGGCAATATCACACCAACAGAATTACCGATTTGAGTCAGTTTGAGTGTATGCATGATGAGCTCCGGTGAAGATTTAACGTTATAACAAAAGTTATAATATCAGACTATCTATTAAAAAAATAGTTTAGGAGAGCCCTTGGATACGGCCAGTACCATCCACTGAAATACGCCCGCTGGCCGGCTGTTTCGGTAGCCCAGGCATGGTCATGATGTCACCACAGATGGCGACTACAAATCCGGCACCACGTGACAGGCGTAATTCGCGCACATGCAACATATGGTCTTGTGGCACATTGCGCAACTTGGCATCACTAGACAGCGAATATTGGGTTTTGGCGATGCAGACTGGTAAGCCCTGACTTGCGTCACCCATCTTAATCAATTGCTGCCGGGCTAGGTCACTCAATGTCACTTCCCCGGCACCATATAGCGATCTGGCGATCACAGCCAGCTTCTCAACCAGCGGCAAATGATCCTCATACAGTAAGGTAGCTGTTGCGTGCGTTTGTTGCGCCAGCGTCGCCACAGCGTGCGCCAGTGCCAGTGCGCCTTGCCCGCCTTGCGCCCAATGCCGGCACACATGCATACTGGCGCCCCAGGATTCAACTGCGGACCGCAATTGCGCCACTTCAGCATCGGTATCCTGGGTGAAGTGATTGAGTGCGACCAGCACCGGCAAGCCAAAATGCTGGCGCATGTTATCCACGTGCTTTTTCAGGTTGGCAATGCCAGCAGACAATGCGGGAAGATTTTCAGTATTTAAATCAGCGACTTCAACGCCACCATGATATTTCAGTGCGCGCACAGTAGCGACGACCACCGCCATATCCGGACGCAGGCCAGACTGGCGGCATTTGATATCCATGAACTTTTCAGCGCCCAGGTCTGCGCCAAAGCCTGCTTCGGTCACGACATAATCCGCCAGCCGCAACGCGGTTTGCGTGGCGACCAGGCTGTTACAGCCATGCGCAATATTGGCAAAGGGGCCTCCATGCACCACAGCTGGTGAACCTTCCAGCGTCTGTACCAGGTTAGGCTGGAAAGCATCTTTCAACAAGGCGGTCATCGCGCCTTCGGCCTGCAAATCACTGGCCAGAATAGGCGCACCCTGTAGCGAGATACCCACCTGCACACGGCCTAAACGCCGGGTTAGATCTGCCAGGTCAGTCGCCAGGCAGAAAATCGCCATCACTTCACTGGCGACGGTGATATCAAAACCAGTGTCATAAGCAGTCGGCTGATTAATGGTGATTCTGCGTAGAGCCCGATCATTCATATCCATACAGCGGCGCCAGCTCACCTGGTCAAACTGCAATGTATTACCGTGATAAATATGGTTATCCACCAGAGCGGCTAGCAGATTATTGGCAGCACTGATGGCGTGAAAATCGCCCGTGAAATGCAGGTTGATATTTTCCATAGGCACCACCTGCGCATAGCCACCGCCGGTGGCGCCACCCTTCATTCCAAATACAGGGCCCAGGGAAGGCTCGCGCAAGCAGGCCAAAGCATGGTAACCAGCCAGGTTCAAGGCATCGGTCAACCCAACCGTGGTAGTGGTTTTACCTTCGCCTGCAGGAGTGGGGTTGATTGCCGTGACCAGGATCAGCTTGGCGCGGGCTGGTTGTGCGTGTAACTGATTGACCGTTGCCTGCGTTAACTTGGCCATATGCTGGCCGTAAAGATGCAAATCTGCGGCACCAAGGCCCAGTTTATCGGCGATATCTTGTATGGGCCGCAAACGGGCCGCCTGTGCTATTTCGATATCGCTTAACATAGTATGCAGTGTTCCTTATATAAGGCTAGCGTTTGGACTTGCTGCCCCCAAGAATAGAGCCTAGCACGCCCCTGATAATGGCACGCCCCAGTTGCGAGCCTATCGCGCGCGCCGCCGATTTGGCAGCAGATTCGAGTACAGAATCCGAACGGCCGGATTTACCGCTCAGGATACCGCCCAAATCGAATCCGGAAGAAGATTCCTGTTCCGGTGCTTTTTCCTGGGAAGCAGCGGCCGCCGCCTGTTCCGCACGCTGTTTCAGTATTTCGTAGGCAGATTCCCGGTCGACCAGCTTGTCATAAACACCAGCTACCAGCGATTGTGCCATCACCTGCTTGCGCTCGGCATCGGTTGCCGGGCCGACCCGGCTTTCCGGTGGACAGACAAAAGTACGTTCCACCGGCGTCGGTGCGCCCTTTTCATCGAGAAACGATACCAGTGCCTCACCTACCCCTAATTCGGTGATCACAGTCGCTACATTCAGCTTTGGATTTGCCCTGAAGGTTTGCGCCGCGACTTGCACTGCTTTCTGGTCACGCGGTGTAAATGCGCGCAAGGCATGCTGCACGCGGTTACCCAATTGCCCCAGCACCACATCCGGGATATCCAGCGGATTTTGCGAGACAAAATAGATACCCACACCTTTGGAACGCACCAATCGCACTACTTGCTCTATTTTTTGCATCAACATGGCGGGCGCATCATTAAATAACAGGTGTGCTTCATCGAAGAAGAATACGAGTTTTGGCTTTTCCAGATCACCGACTTCGGGTAATTTTTCAAACAGCTCCGATAACAGCCAGAGCAATAAAGTGGCATACACACGTGGCGCATTCAGCAATTTGTCTGCCGCCAGGATATTGATATAGCCCAAACCTTTGGCATCGGTCTGCATCATGTCTTCCAGATTCAGCGCTGGCTCACCAAACAGCGCATCGCCGCCTTCAGTTTCCAGTTGCAATAAGGATCGCTGAATCGCGCCCACACTGGCGGTGGAGATATTGCCATATTGCGTCTGGTAGGTAGCTGCATTTTCAGCACAGTGTTGCGCCATGGCACGCAAATCTTTTAAATCCAGCAGCAGCATGCCATTGTCATCTGCTACCTTGAAAATCGCATTCAATACTCCGCTTTGCACATCATTCAGGTTGAGCATACGCGAAAGCAGCAACGGCCCCATTTCGCTCAAGGTCGTGCGTACCGGATGGCCTTTTTCGCCAAACATATCCCAGAACATGACTGGATAAGCTTTATTGCTATATCCGGTCAACCCAAGTTGCTGCACGCGCGCATCGACTTTGGCATTGCCGCCACCCACCTGGCTCATACCAGATAAGTCCCCTTTCACATCGGCCATAAACACCGGCACACCGATACGCGAAAATTGTTCGGCCAGGCTTTGTAGTGTCACGGTTTTACCCGTGCCGGTAGCACCGGCAATCAGGCCGTGGCGGTTAGCCATTCTTGGCAGCATCACGCTGTCGGTTTCATTATTTTTGGCGATGAGCATGGGTTCTATCATGGTGGATACTCGGATAAGTAATGGGTTGTTTTGAGTATAGGTGAAGGGCTGAAAAAGTGGAAGGCAGTCAGCTGAAAACCATGTGTTTTAAAAGCATCCAGACTTTTAAAAATCGCCGCGCCTGGCTTTTTCCATCAAGCTGATCAATGCATCTTCCAGTTGCTGGGCAGACGCCTGCGCCCTGGCAGTGGGATGTTTGATATTCTTTAAATCATGCGTCGGCCTGTCCAGCCCCAAATATAAATGCCGCTTGCCCTGCACATCCGGTTTTTCATAAATCGCCACCCGGCAAGGCGCAAACACCAGGAACTCGGGATGATCGAGGATGATCTCCGTGCCCATGCTCAGGTTGCAGAAAGTGCGCACTTCCTTGATGCCTTGTGGATCCTGCCCGCGCAGCTTCATATGTTCGCCAATCGGGAAATTGGCCGGACTGACAAAATTCATGCCTTCGGAAAGTGATTTCAAGCTATCAACCAGATCCTGGTAGCTCACATTGGCTGCCACCGGCACTTCGTAAATCGCATTATCCAGATCCACATCTGGCATGCCACGCCCGATCACGCGCACATGGGCCTGATCATTAGAGGGCGCTGCGTACAATTGCATGGGTAATGTCAGCCACAGCAAACAAAGCATGCCAGCGAAGCAGTGACGCATAAGAATCCTTTATTCTAAATATCTGGCCTATTACAGCATTAAGCCGGATGCAGATTGGTGACTGTGGTTACAAGCACGAACACAGACTTAATTAAAGGTCCTGATGAAAGGCACGCTGCACGGTGCGCTTGTCGTATTGCGGCGACAGCATGGTGATAAAGTTCAACATATAGTCACGCAAAAACGCATCACGCCTTACCCCTAAAAACGTCGTACTGTTAGGGAAAAGATGACTGCAATCCAGGCTTCTGAGCGGCGCATCCCGTGTTTCGTCATAGGCCATATTGGCAATCAGGCCTATCCCCAAACCAAGATTGACGTAGGTCTTAATCACGTCGGCATCAATCGCGGTAAACACCACATTTGGTTGCAAGCCGGCGTCGTGGAACACTTTTGATACCAGCGTACCGCCGGTAAATGCAAAGTCATAGGTAATCAACGGGTAATCAGCCAGGTCTTTTAATGTGAGCCTGGTTTTTTCCAGCAAGGGATGTTGTGGTGGCACTACCAGGCAACGGTTCCACTCATAGCATGACAGGCAGGACAAGCGTTCATCATCACTGATATTTTCAGTGGCGATGCCGATATCCGCCTCACCTGAAGCCACATGCTCGGTCACTTGCGCCGGGTTGCCCTGGTGTATCGCCAGTTTGACATTCGGGTATTGCGCCATGAACTGTTTAACCGCAGAAGGCAGCCGGTAACGGGCCTGCGTGTGCGTGGTCGCAATCGTTAGTTCGCCACTGTCCTCCTGGCTATACTCGTCGCCGACGCGCTTGATATTCTGCATATCGAGAATCACACGCGCCGCCAGGTCGACAATCTTGCGGCCAGGCTCGGTGACCCCGATCAGGCGTTTGCCGTTACGCTGGAAGATTTGCAAACCGAGCTCCTCTTCCAGCAATTGAATTTGCTTGCTGACGCCGGGCTGCGACGTATGCAGGACTTCCGATGCTGAAGAGATGTTCAACTGTTGCCGGACAACTTCATGAATATAGCGTAGTTGATGGAATTTCATTGCCAACTCAATATAACCAAAAGCTATATCATAGAACAACTGGTTATTAAATCAATAATTAAAAATCTGGTACATTTCGCGCACTAAAGTTTAGAAGATACTCCTCATGGAATTCGGATACATACTGGCAGGGTTTGTTGTCGGCTTTTTGGTGGGTCTCACCGGTGTTGGTGGCGGCTCATTAATGACCCCTATCCTGCTGCTGGTTTATAACATCAAGCCAGCGGTGGCGGTCGGTACAGACCTGTTGTATGCATCCATCACCAAATCCGTAGGTATTTTTGCACATGGCAAACTGGGGAACATTGACTGGCGTATTGTCAAACGCCTGGCGATAGGGAGCGTACCTGCCGCCATGCTCACCTTGTGGGCGTTGCAGAGTATGGACTTGCAATCTGGCAGTGCCGTCTCCACCATTAAATTCTGGCTGGGCATTGCGCTGATTGTTACTTCTATTGCTGTATTGCTGCGAAACAGGCTGCATTCTTTAGTTTCAAATGGAGAATGGGTTCCTGAGCGCTATGTCCCCATGGCGACTGTCATGCTCGGCATAATACTGGGTGGACTGGTGACACTCACTTCAGTAGGTGCCGGCGCACTGGGCGTAACAGCGCTCATCATGCTCTACCCTAAAGAAAAAATCACCACTATCGTCGGCAGTGACATCGCGCATGCGGTGCCATTGACACTGGTGGCAGGTGCAGGACATGCCTCTCTGGGCACCATAGACTACACCTTGCTGGGTACATTACTGATAGGTTCCATCCCCGGCATCTACCTTGGCAGCCTAATGAGTTCAAGGGTTGCCGAGCACTGGGTGCGTATTGTACTGGCTATGATATTGATTTATGTAGGCTTTAAGCTGGTTTTCCATTAAAATACTGCCTCTTCGCATATGGCGAAAAAGTGATTCAAGCATGTACAAATACGACCCTATAGACCAACAAATTGTCAATGAACGTGTCGCGCAATACCGCGACCAGACCCGCCGCTACATTGCAGGCGAGCTGTCTGATGAAGAATACCGCCCGCTACGTTTGCAGAATGGCCTGTATATCCAGCGCCATGCGCCTATGTTGCGTATCGCGATTCCCTATGGCCTGCTTTCCAGCAAACAGCTGCGCAAGCTGGCGGATATCACGAAAAAATATGACCGTGGTTACGGTCATTTCAGTACCCGCCAGAACTTGCAATTGAACTGGCCGAAACTGGAAGATACGCCGGATATCCTGGCTGACCTTGCCACAGTTGAGATGCACGCCATCCAGACTTCTGGTAATTGCATCCGAAATATCACTACCGACCAGTTCGCAGGCATTGCGCCGGACGAGATCATTGATCCGCGCGCGATTGCAGAAATCATGCGTCAGTGGAGCACCTTCCACCCGGAATTTGCCTTGTTACCACGTAAATTCAAGATTGCCGTCTCAGGTACCACCCAAGACCGTGCCATTGTGCAAGCGCACGACATTGGCCTGGAGTTCTACAAAGACAGCAACGATGAGATGGCAATCAAAGTCTGGGTCGGCGGTGGCCTGGGCCGTACGCCTATCCTGGGCATGGTCATTCGCGAGCATCTGGAATGGCGCCACATCTTGTCATACTGCGAAGCCGTGATCCGCGTTTATAACGTACATGGCCGCCGTGACAATGCCTACAAGGCGCGTATCAAGATTCTGGCGAAAGCACTCGGCATCGAAGAATTCAAGCGTCAGGTGGAAGAAGAATGGGCGCATTTAAAAGATGGCCCACTCACCATCACGCAAACTGAACTTGATCGTGTGGCCAAACATTTTGAGCCTATGCCCTATGAAACTTTGCCTGTGCATGAAGCTTCATTTGATGCGGCAGTTGCTTGCAACCCGGCCTTTGCCGCCTGGATAAAACGCAATGTGCAGCCACACCGAGTGCCTGGTTATCGTGCAGTGACACTATCATTAAAACCGCATGGCAAAGCACCAGGCGATGTCACCAGTGAGCAAATGCATGTAGTGGCCGATCTGGCTGACGCTTATAGCTTTGGCGAACTGCGTTCTTCTCATGAGCAAAACCTGATTCTGGCCGATGTCAAACTGTCAGACCTGTTTGCCGTGTGGGAAAAAGCTCGCGAAGCAGGCCTGGCTACTCCTAACATCGGGCTGCTGACTGACATTATCTGCTGCCCTGGCGGCGACTTCTGCAGCCTGGCTAATGCAAAATCGATCCCGATTGCAGAAGCGATCCAGCTGCAATTTGATGACCTCGATTACCTGTACGAAATTGGTGATATCGAGCTCAACATTTCTGGTTGCATGAACGCGTGCGGCCACCACCACGTTGGTCACATTGGCGTATTGGGTGTGGATAAAGACGGCTCCGAGTGGTACCAGGTATCCATTGGCGGTAAACAAGGTAATGATGCCAGCATCGGCAGTGTGCTCGGCCCTTCTTTCTCTGCGGAAGAAATGCCTGGCGTGGTACAGAAACTGATTGAAGTGTATATCCGTGAACGTCATGAAGATGAACGTTTTATCGATACTGCCCGTCGCCTGGGTGTCGCACCTTTCAAAGC
>DATHWT010000061.1:0-7979 GCA_035460345.1 Methylophilus sp.
GCTGCTACATGACCTCAAGGCCAGTGAGCACCAGGCACAACGACTGCTGTTTTTGCAGAGCCTGACCGCGCAACCAGCACGCTTCTGGCGCCAGCGCGTGGCTTCCCGCTGGCTGTTGATTGCATTGACGTTCTCGCTGCCAGTCATGGTTTTTACAGCCATATACGGCCTCAGCCTGGCACCGCTCCTTCAAGTGCTGATGGTCACCCTGTTATATACCCTGCTCTGGACCGGGCTATGCGCAGCCTTCAGCCTGCGGGCGCGTGCACTGAACGCAAACTTGAACGCACTTGCTTTAACCAGCCTCTGGTTAGTCACTTGTATCGTGCTCCCTAACCTGGGCCAGCTCTGGTTACACCAGCGTTACCCGGTACAGGATGGCAGCCAGATCGCCTTGCAACACCGGCAGGCCGTACATAGCGCTTGGGATCTCCCCAAAACCGACACCCTTACACCGTTTTATGCGCTTTATCCGCAATGGCAAAATACCGCGCCAGTCACCGACCGTTTTCACTGGAAATGGTATTACGCATTTCAACATATGGCCGACGTGAAACTGGCGCCTCAAGTCATGGCACGTGAACAAGCGCTCAGGCAAAGAGACCAGGCTAGCGGCTTACTAGGCTACTTTTTACCAGCGGTATGGGTGCAACGCAGCCTGGAGGATATCGCGCACAGCAATGTCTCCGACCTACTAGCGCATAGACAGCGCATCACAGCACTCCACACGCAACTGCGGCATGATGCTTATCCATACCTGTTTGAGGAAAAACCTTTTACAACTGAGTCCTTCAGCCAACTGCCTGTGTTTGAAGATGCCAGCAAATAGCTGAAAACTACGTAAAACCATGAGGCAGTTTTACGTAATCGCTTCAAGGTGTTTTTGAAACGGGCGCGTATAGTGAGAGTCATACAAGTACATCACTGAGATGCACTTAATAACCAAAGGAGATTATCATGTGGACTAAACCAGCTGCTACTGAAATGCGTTTTGGCTTTGAAGTAACTATGTACGTTATGAACAAATAATCAGCTGATGCTGATTAATGAAAACCCGCCAATGGCGGGTTTTTTATTGTCTTGAGCAAATGGAATACCCAGGAACCTTATACCGATCAGGCTTACTAAAAAACAATGGCTTGCCAATGCGATATTCGCTAGTACAATTTACTTAAAGCATTCCATTACCTGTTTATCATCGGAGTCATACATGCAAGTACAAAAACGCTTTGTCAAACCATTCATCGCTTCCCCTTTGATGGTTGCACTGCTACTGGCGACACTGGCCGTCGCCAGCCATAGTCAGTCAGCCTCTGCGCGCAGCATCTTGCCGGAACAAAATGATGCCGCTGCTGCCCGCGATGCGGTCGGCGATTCCATGAGCAAGCTGGAAGACCTCAACAAGCGTATCAAATCCCAGGAAGAGCTGATTGCCAAAGAGCAGGAAAGACTGAAGCAATACCAGACTGAAAAAGCGCAGACAGAGCAGGATCTTGAATCCAGGAAGGCTGTTTTCGAGCAAAAATCCAAAGTGCTGGACGAAGCCTGGAAAAGTCGCAATAACTACTGATACGCTTAAATTCAGCTATATCTCCTGAGCCTTAGAGCTCATTCAATTGCAATTTCCCCTTAGTCATTGATTGACCCGAACACTAATTCTATTTAGTTGATTTGGGTCAATACCTGCTTTACCTGACCCTCCTAGAATGCCATCAAGTTCAATGCACGAGATGGAGTCATCACAATGAAAAAAACCGCAATCAGTTTTATGTTGGCAACCCTGCTGCCTGCCATGAGTAGCCATGCCGAACAAGGTGACTGGGTAGTACGCCTGCGCGCAACTAATATCAGCCCGAATGAAAACAGCGAGCTAGGCAAATACGTTAATAAAAATGTGGCTGCAGCTGCCATGTCGAATGGCGCAGAGTTGAAAGTAGACAGCAATACCATTCCAGAACTGGATATCAGCTACTACTGGACCACACACATTGCCACTGAACTGATACTGGCACTGGGCTCCAAACACGATGTGCGTGTTTCCAAAGAGCCGGGCACTGTGGTGCCTAACCAGAAACTGGGCAGTATCGATGCATTGCCACCCACACTGACTGCGCAATGGCATTTCAACCCTGACCAGACGTTTGACCCTTATGTGGGTGCCGGCATTAATGCGACGTTTATGCTGGACCGCAAGCTGGAGCTTAGCCAGGGTCCACTGGCTGGGACGGATATCAAAATCGATAGAAGCAGCTTTGGCCCGGCATTGCAGGCTGGCTTTGATGTCAACCTGCAAGACGGCTGGCTATTGAACGCTGACGTGAAGTATCTGTGGATTGATACAGACGTGAAATTGAAAACAGCAGGTGGCTGGAGCAAGATCGACTCCCTGGATGTGAACCCATGGGTATTAAGCATAGGCATCGGCAAACGCTTTTAAAACGCTTCAAGTCTCTTCCCTGGAGTTTTGCAACTCCATTCGGCCTTTGATACTTTGCTGTATCAGAGGTTTTTTATACAGCTTTTTTTAGCCGTTCAAGTTAAATCGACCGGCAAGGCTGGTCAGATTCAGTTGTTCCAGCAACTGTTGACCGCGCTCGAGCGCGCTGCGTTTTTTCTGGCCGGTGAACTTGGCAATAATCAACTCGTTTTTCATGGAGTGCTCCCAGCCCACCAGTTCTGTTACTGTCACCTGATAGCCATGCGCTTCCAGTTCCAGGCAGCGTAATACGTTGGTGACATGGCTACCCAATTCACGGGTATGGATCGGGTGCCGCCAAAGCTCACTCAATAAGGTTTTTGCCAGAGAATCCGCTTTATGTTGGCGCATCACTTCAGCAACTTCTGCCTGGCAGCAAGGCACCAGCACCATGTATTGCGCCTGCTTTTGCAGGCCAAACTGTATGGCATCATCGGTTGCGGTGTTGCAGGCATGCAGTGCAGTGACAATGTCCACCTTTGCCGGCAATTGTTCAGAGCTCATTGCATCCGCCACCGTCAATGGCTCAAACTGCATGCGTTCAAAACCACATTCACTGGCTAACTGGCGGGATTTTTCTATGAGTTCAGCGCGGTTTTCAATACCGATTACCTGGCCGCCAGCATGCTGCTTCAGTAATAAATCGTAGAGGATAAAGCCAAGGTAAGACTTACCGGCACCATGATCAACCAATACCGGATTTGCCTGTGCTGTCATGACTGACTGCATCAGCGGCTCGATAAAATTAACCAGGTGATAAACCTGCTTGAGTTTACGGCGGCTATCCTGGTTGAGCTTGCCGTCCCGTGTCAGGATATGCAATGCCTGTAATAAAGGAATGGATTGGCCCGGTTTGACCTCAGGCGGTAAAATTGTGTTGACCATAAGGGTTGCTGCTTTAAAATACTAATCCAGTAGTCTAGCAATAAATGAATGACTCAGCATAAATGTGTGGCTTGTATTTGGTCACTGTCTGTCTTTCCTCAGGGAACGCATCTTTCCGGGAACTCATGCGTTTTTTTGCTGACTACCCTATCAGATTGGTCAATTTTAGCGCCATGCGCTACTGCCATGTGAATGATGATGTACTTAAACTTTGCTAGCGCTTGTTAGACGTGCTTCACTTGCCAGGTTTGACGTCAGCTATTCAATTAATAAGGGAGAATGAATGTTTTTGAATGTAGCCAGCAAGGCCCTTAACCATCGTAAACAGCAGCTTAGTTACCTTCTGTATAGTGTTGTAGCGTTAATCACTTTTTTTTCCGATAGCGCTTATTCAGACAGTGTCTGGATGAAAAACGGCGACAAAATCACCGGCACCCTTGTTGTTAAAGTGACAGATAAAGTCGTGATCAATACTTCTTATGCTGGCGACATTAAGTTAAATTGGGCAGACATTCTTAGCATAGACGCCGAAAAATCTTACACCATGATGCTGTCTGATCAGACGGTAGTCACCGGGTTTTTGAAACATGGTGAAAATGGGCAGGCGATTCTGGACGAAGACGGTAAAACAGAACTGGTGGATACCGAGCTGGCAGAAATTCAATATATCAATCCTTCCAAAGACCTGATAGGCGAAGGCTATGTCTGGAGCGGCAACCTTAACCTGGGCGGTGCGTTCAATAATGGCAACAGCAAAAACCGTAACATGCAGTTCAACGGCGAATCTATTACACGCGGCCTGGAAGACAGGTATACCGTGCAGGGCTATGCATACTGGGCAGAAGATAACGGTGAACAAACCCAGAACAATATGCGTGTACGTGGCCAGTATGACCACTTCTTCACAAAAAAATGGTTTACCTACTTAAACACCATCCAGGAAAAAGACCGGTTTAGAGACATCAAGTTACGCAGCCAGTACGGTGTGGGTACGGGTTACCAGCTATTTGAAGGAGAAAAACTCAATCTGTCACTGGAAGGCGGTCTGTCATGGATCAACCAGGATTTCTACCAAGAGCAGGATGAAGACCATGCGGCGATTCGCTGGGCCGTTAACTACAACCAGTTCCTGTTTAACTCTTTCGTCCAGGCATTTCATCGCCACGAAGTGTTATATACCCCACGTGCACCTTCACAAATCCTCCTTTACAGCTCAACCGGCTTACGTTTCCCCTTTATCATGGGCTTGAGCGCAACCACTCAACTGGATTACAACCTTGATACGCGCCCGGCAGATGATAGAAGGAAAGGCGACACGCGAGCCTTGTTCACACTCGGGTATACCTGGAAGTAAGTTTCAAGCCTGCGACGAAATTTAGCGCGTTGCACGCTTGAATGTTAAAATGGCCAATCGTAGCGTTGGCCATTGCAACATTCGCAAACAGAAAAAATGTGCCGGGGCGATAGTTTGAAGTACGGCACAGCATGTAAACACCGTATTTTTTGATGTAATGATGGAGCAAAAATATGGCGATACAATGGTACCCGGGACACATGACCTCAGCCCGCAAAAAGGCAGAGGAAACCCTGGAGCATATCGATATTGTGATTGAAGTACTGGATGCACGCGTGCCCGCAGCCAGCCACAATCCCATGATTGAAGACATGCGCAATTTCCGCCAGCGCCCCAACCTGAAGATCCTCAACAAGGCAGATCTCGCCGACCCGCAAATCACACAAGCCTGGCTCAATTATTTTAACAGCCAACCTAATACCAAGGCGGTTGCCCTTTCATGCAAAAAAGCCGGTGACGCTAAAAAAATACCTGGACTATGTCGTCAATTGGCCCCTCATCGTGGTACGCCACTCAAGCCTTTACGCATGATGATCATGGGCATTCCTAACGTGGGTAAATCCACATTGATGAACGCCCTGCTCAACCGCCGTGCTGCCAAAGTTGGTGATGAGCCGGCAGTGACCAAGAGCCAGCAGCGTTTTGACCTGGGTGATAACCAGAGCATCACCGATACCCCGGGCATGATGTGGCCCAAGATTGAACATGAATCAGATGGCTATATGCTGGCTGCCAGCCATGCCATTGGCCGCAATGCCGTGATTGATGAAGACGTGGCAGAATTCCTAGGCAATTTGCTTTTGAAACAGTACCCGGCATTGATCAATACCCGTTACAAACTGGATGCCATGAAACTGGATGTGAAACAGATAGATGGCATAGACCTCTTACAGGCGATTGCCAAACGCAGGGCTTACAAGCGCAATGACGGGCAATGGGACATGGAGCGCACAGCGATGGCGTTTCTGACCGATTATCGCGGTGGTGCTATCGGCAGGGTCAGCCTGGAATCACCTAAGAGTCGTGCGGAAATGATCGCACTGGCAGCGACAAAACCTATCAATGCCAATGAACAGCCAGAGACTACGACAGAGGCTGATGCGCCTTAACGTTTATTGAAGTATTGAGATAAAAATACGCGGCTGGAGCGGCAGTAAGTTAAGCAATCACGCTCGCATTACGCTTTGCAGGCTTACCAACCACAGGCGGTTGCGTCATCAATAATTCAATATTGCTTGCTACACGGTTGCGGCCATTTTGCTTGGCTTTATAAAGATTCTGGTCAGCCGCCGCAAACATGCTTTCCAGAGCATAACCCACTGTTTCAGAACTCACTGCCCCGATACTGACCGTACATTTTATGGCATGGGTATCGGCACTCATGCTTTCAACGCCAGCAATGCTCACGGGCGTCACTTCTATGGTTCTGCGGATACGCTCGGCCAGTACCATCGCTTCCTGCTCACCGGTATTAGGCAGCAAAATGCAAAACTCCTCACCGCCGTAACGCCCGATCACGTCACCGCCGCGCAATGCCCCACGTATATTACCGGCGCAGGATTTGAGTACCTCGTCACCTACCAGATGACCATAGACATCATTTACTTTCTTGAAGTAATCCAGATCGATAATCAACATGCCCATAGACAGGCTAATCCGCTGTGACACTGCCTGCATGCGGGTAGCGGCTTCTTGCAAGCCCCTGCGGTTCAAGACGCCGGTTAAGCCATCCAGGGTAGCAATTGCCTGCAACCCGGCCTGGGTACGTACATTCATCACCAGCAATAGCAAACTGGTGACGATAGTGAGGACCATCATAATCGCTGTGGTCAGATAGGCATGTACCGGCCAATGGATAAACGAGATTAGCGCCGCCTCATCTGCCAGCGCCACTTCAATCGCGAAAAATCCCAGCATCAGGCTGATGCCACCAAACAGGCTGCAGCACAGCCAGAACACTTGCGCCACAAAGTCCCTGCCATGGCCGCTCAAACTACGGCTGCCATATGAAAAAACCCAGACCAGCACGAGTAAATTAGAAAGGATTACCCACTTGTCAGCGGCATGCATGTTGAGCATCACCGCATTACACGCGAGTAAAGTGGTCATGACCAGCAAGGTTCGGTAGCGGTAGACACGGTAGCCACGCAGCATGCGTACGCCATTGACATAAATACTCACGCCCAGGGCAAACATGGTCATCGACGTGGCAACATAGACGCTGCGCTGGCCGTAATTAACGCTAATCAGCGGAATAAAATAGATACCAAGGCCGAGGCCCATCATCAGCAGGCCACGCACCCAATGCATAATCAGTGCTTTTTGCTGGTAAGCGCCAAATATCAATAGAACCAGAACCAAAGTAAAGGTGAGGCCGATTGATGATAGAATGACACTATTGAGATCTAGCACAGGGAAGGTCAAAGTTTTTAGTTTACCTGATAGGGCATAATACTATGGTATTGCGACTATACCCATATAAATTAAAGGGTTAAATAGTCCATACAGGCTAATTCCTCTCCTTTGATTGTCTCCAGCATACAGTAGAAGTTCCATGCAGCATCTCTTAAATCCTCCTCAGCGCGAAGCGATTCATTACCTGGACGGCCCATTACTGGTGCTCGCGGGTGCCGGTAGTGGCAAAACCCGCGTGATTACGCAAAAGATCGCCTACCTGGTGAACGAGGCCAATTACAAAGCCTCCCAGATTGCCGCTATTACCTTTACGAACAAAGCCGCGCGCGAGATGCAGGAGCGTGTCGCTCCATTACTGGAAGGTAAAAGTGGCAAAGGATTAACTGTCACCACCTTTCACTCGCTGGGTCTGCAAATGCTGCGCCAGGAAGCCGCCCTGCTCGGCTACAAGCCGCAGTTCTCCATTTTGGATTCCTCGGATAGCTTTAAAATCCTCAGCGATATCCTGGCGACGACTGACAAGCAATTGTTACGTAAAACACAATGGCAGATTTCCGGCTGGAAAAACGCGTTTGTAAATCCTGATCAGGCCAAAGCCCTGGCAGATGAAGAGTTGACCCATGCCGCTGCACGCGTTTACCAGCTCTACCAACAAACATTGCGCGCCTACCAGGCGGTGGACTTTGATGACCTGATTAAAGTGCCGGTCGAACTGTTTGACCAGCACAGTGAAACATTGGATAAATGGCAACGCAAACTGCAATATTTGCTGATCGATGAATATCAGGATACCAACGCCTGCCAATACCGCCTCATCAAGCAGCTCACCGGCGTCCGCGGCCAGTTCAC
>DATHWT010000062.1:0-11871 GCA_035460345.1 Methylophilus sp.
TTCAGGCGCGGCGCAAAGCCTTCTCCCTGCCATGGATTGGTTACACCAAATTCGAGAAAGTAGTTTTTGTTGATCAGGCGCAGTGCAGGCGTGACCTGCAACCCGGGATCGTTGTTGCGCATGGTTTTGGCTTCAATGACAAACCACGGCTGTGTATCGTCAAAGCCGGCTTCATAAAATGAAAACCCGGCCTGGACTGCAGCGGTGTCATAGTTCATGCCAGGCGCACGGATCATGCGGGCTTTAGCGAGGAAATACAGCCGGGTCGATTCCATATCGAACTGCAAGCTGGGCGTATAGGCGAATCCATCATACTGACCTTTGGCCTCACCCATACTGCCGTTGAACCAGATATTGGCTTGCGCGGCTGGCAGGTTCCAGCGTTTGATCAAGCCGGTGTAATTAATGCCAGTAATGGTGGTGGCCTGCTCGCCTTTACCTGACATGCGCATCTGCTCTACGCCGATGGCATGCCCGAGTGCGGGCGAGTAATTCAACATCCATTCCTGGTTATAGCGACCAATTTCGGTCATCAGCATGGCGCTATCTTCAAAGCCCATTAGCGCCGCCGCATGGGCAGGCAACACTAAATGGCTTAAAAAGAAGGCGCCCAGTGAGAAAACGCAAAAAGGTGCAATGGTGTATTGCTTGGACATAAGCCCTCCATATTCAACTAAGCAAAAACGCTTTAGAGCAAAGCGTGATCAAACAAAGCGGACAAACCGACAGACGGATTTGTCCTGCCTGCTAGCTGAATATGGGTGGCTTAATAGCGGGGGGATAGTTTTGGGAATGTACAGGCGCGGCCAAGAATAATGGCTCGACCGAATTGAGTGTGATGAGTGGCAAATGCGAAAGCGCAGCAAAGTGCGCGACGCCACCGCTGATGGCACAAAAGCCGCATACATCGCAGTGGTGTGCCCTGGATTTAGCTGTTTCGCCAGCAGCATTGTCTGCCTGATACTGATGACAAGGCATCTCGCTCATTGCCTGCATATCATGATCAGGCTCTATTGCCTGCGAAACAGGCGAAATCTGCGACAGCATCATTTGCATGGACATGACGTTAGCGGCCATGACAAAGCATGGCAACCAGCAGATCAGGAAAATGCAAAGACGTTTTTTCATCGTGCTTTTAAGAGGGACTTTGTTTATTTTAGTTCAAAACTCATGCCATCAAGCGCTTATTCGTAACGGATATCTATAATTTCGTATTCCGTTTCGGCGGCAGGTGTGACCACACGCACTGCATCACCAAGGTTTTTACCCAGTAACGCTTTCGCCATTGGCGCTACCCAGGAAATATATCCTTGCGAGGGATCCAGTTCGTCCTGGCCGACAATGCGGATGATGATCTCACTGTCATCTTCAAGGTTGAACAATGTCACCCAGGCGCCAAAAAATACTTTTTCGGTGTTGGTCTGCGTGCGGCTATACACGATTTCGGCGGCATCCATGCGCTTGGTCAGAAAGCGTATGCGCGAGTCAATCTGGCGCAAGCGTTTTTTCCCGTAGATATAGTCGCCGTTCTCACTACGGTCGCCATTACCCGCCGCCCAACTCACAACGCGCACCACTTCCGGCCGGTCAACCTTGATGAGATATTGAAACTCTTTCTCCATCGCCGCGTAGCCTTCCGGCGTAATGTAGTTTTTATACTCTGCCATTGCTTACCAACTCTATTCAGGGGTTCCCTGCTCTTGTTCATTCCAGCCCTGCACATCATACAACGGTTCACGATTTCCCCTGAGCATTCGTTCGAAAACATGAATCGCAATATGAAGGTTTTATGAAGCTTTTAATTTGGCCTTCAGTTCCGGTTTTTTCATGCGTAATTCACATGTGTGCTGCGCAAAGTCACATATTAAGGCAACACCAGTTGCTGGTTATTCAAGCATTATGTAGAGGAATTCATGAAAAAATCCATCGCTCACCTGAGTGTCGGCACCCGATTGTTTCTAGGGTACGCATTACTTATCCTGTTCACCGCTTTTATTTTTGCCATTGCCTGGCGTGGCTTCAACCACATTCACCAGACCTGGCAGCATTTTGAAAACACCAACCTGGTCAAACGCACGCAAATTGAAAATGCCAGCAAAGGCTTAAGCGAAGGCGTGCACCACTTTAAGAATTACGTGCTGCGCGGCGGCCGCGAAGCGACCAAGTTCGAGCACAGCATGCAGGATATTGAACAGGCAATGGCTGCTTATAAGGCTACCGGCGAGATCAACCAGCAGGAACAAGAGATACTGGGCAATATGGCACTCGGTCTTTCTACTTACCGTGCCGCCATCGCGCGTTGCGAGGAGCTTAAAAATGGCGGCATGAGCGTCACCGAGATTGATGCGACCGTTAAAGGCGCCGATAAACCACTCAACCACTCGCTCAGGTTGCTGATGGATATGAACATTGCCGGTGTGACTGAAGCTTCCGGTCAATTTGCATCAACTATTGCCAAGGCTAACAAGCAAATAGAAACCGCGTTACTGGTTGCGGTGATCATGGCAATAGGCATTGCCTGGAAAATGACACGCTCGATTACCCGCCCGCTCAATCAGGCTTTGCATTTATCACACCAGATCGCCAACGGTGAATTCATTATGCATGACAGCCCAACCCGCAATGACGAAACCGGCAGGTTATTAAACGAGATGCAGCGTATGCAATCCACCATTCAGAGCATTGTGGAATCACTGAATGATATGTCTAGCCAGCATAGCAAAGGCCTGATTGATCACCGTATCGATAGCCAGCGATTCAATGGCGCTTACCGGGAATTGACTGAAGGCATCAACCGCATGGTGGAGGAACATATCCTGGCACAGACGAAATCACTGCAAATGGTGACAGCGTTTGGCGAAGGCGATTTCAACCAGCCGCTGGAAGCTTTTCCTGGTCAGCGCAGCTATATCAATCAAAGCATAGAACAGGTGCGCCAGAATTTTAAACTGTTGATTGAGGATGTGCAGACTTTGTCGCAGGCTGCTGAAAACGGGCAACTGGATATCCGGGCAGATGTGTCACGTCACCACGGCGATTTCAAGCAGATTGTCGCGGGCTTTAACCAGACGCTGAACGCGGTGGTAGACCCGTTGAAAACCACAGCCCGTTACCTGGATGAAATGGCGGCCGGTCATATCCCTAGCCGCATTGAAGAACATTTTGTCGGCGACTTTAACCTGGTCCAAACCAGCCTCCAGCATTGCGCGAGTGCCATCCACCAGCTGATTGCCGATGTGCATCACCTGGCATCCGACGCACAACAGGGCCAATTGAATACTCGCGTCGATATCCAAGCGCATGCCGGTGACTTCCGCAAAATTATCCACGGCATCAACCAGACACTGGATGCGGTAGTCACCCCTTTACACGTGGCGGCTGATTGCGTGAAACGTATTGCTGCCGGTGATATTCCTGCGCCTATCCATAACCAGTACCATGGCGATTTCAAGGTGTTGATCAACAACCTGAATACCTGCATTCATGCGGTTAACCGGCTAGTGGAAGACACCCGTGAGATTGCAGAGGAAGCACAACAAGGCCAGCTTTATAGCCTGGTGGATGTCACTGCGCACAGTGGCGACTTCAGGGAGGCATTGCAAGGCTCTCAAGAGATATTGCAACGTATGGTGGCACCTATCCAGACCGTCAAGGTCGCGGCGGAAACTATCCAGGTCGCCGCAACCGAAATCGAGAAAGGCAATAACGACCTCTCGCGCCGTACCGAAACCCAGGCCAATGCATTGCAGGAAACGGCCACCAATCTCGAAACCTTAACCACCAATGTCAAGCAAACCGCCGCACATGCACAGCAAGCGAGCTTGCAGGCCAGTCAAGCCAACCAGATGGCCGTTCACGGTGGAGAAGCTTTTAGTGCGTTGACCACCACCATGCAGGAAATCAATGCAACCTCGGCACAAATTGAACAGATTACAGGCGTCATCGACAGCATTGCGTTTCAAACCAACATCCTGGCATTGAATGCCGCCGTTGAAGCCGCACGTGCAGGTGAGGAAGGCCGCGGTTTTGCTGTGGTTGCCGGTGAGGTAAGAAACCTGGCTAAACGCTCGGCAGCCTCCGCCAAGGAAATCAAAGAGCTGATCGCGGCTTCTGTGGCGCAAACCAGTGCCAGTGCCAAACAAGTCGGCCTGGCTGGACAGACCATGCACCAGATCGTAGGTGCGGTACAACAGGTTTCGCAAAGCATTATTGCGATCTCTGACGCATCCAGCCAGCAAAGTAGCGGCCTGGAACAAATCCATGAATCCATGACTTCAATAGACGAAACAACACAGCAGAATGCCGCATTAGTAGAACAAGCGGCTGCGGCGGCAGAAAGCATGCTAGAACAGGTGCACACGCTGGTTGCGTCAGTCAACCAGTTCAAAACCGAAGCATACGAGACTGACCACCATAATCGTTTAAGATTAATTGCTTAACAGTATTCGCATTAAAGAGAAAAGGCTCCTGTCACAGGAGCCTTTCTTTATTTCAGTTATGGCAGCTGCTGCTTATTTTCATCTTCAACTTCTTGCGCATCATATACATAGTGGCTGGTCTCACCGAAACAAGTGGAAGGCACGCCTTTATGTTCCTTGTATAACAGTCGTGCACGTTCACCCGCCAATTGATTCACTTTTAAGACCACAGCCGGATCGCGCACAGTGAAATGAAATTTTTCAGCCTGTGTCCCGGGCACTGTGACCAGCACCAGTTCACCTTCCCAGGTTTTGCACACCCAGCCTTTATTGGAGAGTTTCTGCACATAGCCGATGCGCTCACCGTAGGAATACACCCAGTTCAGGGACGCCCAGGTGTAGAGCGTGAAAAAAACCACTGGAAACAGGATCAGCCAGAAGATTATTTTTATAAATTTCCCCATATTTGATATGCACCTAATAAAAGTTGTTAGAATCGGCTAGCGTTAAAGGTTGATATTACCTGAGAAAATCCTCGGGTGAATAAATGATATTTACCACGCACCAGTCGCAACGCTTGTTTGCTTGCCTCCTGATTTAAGCGTAGCGAACTGCCATAGGTGATGTACGTAAACTGTTAATCATGCTGAAAATTTAATTCATTACACTTTAATTCTCCACCGGATGCATTCTCAGCCCATTGAAAACAAGCGCATTATCTTATGCGCCTCCGCGCGCCTGGCGCAGGGCATCCGCCTGACCCTGCAACAGCAATACCAGCAGCAAGGCTTGTCGCAGTGGCAGGCACATGAGGTTTATCCATTACAAGACTGGCTGAATCAATTGACCGAACATGCGATTTTGTGCGGGCAGATTGAGGTTTGCGATGCGCCGCTGGGCATGCTTTCTGCGACGCAAGAAGCCTTGCTGTGGGAGCAGGCCATTCAGTCCAGCCTGAGCCGTCATGAAGCTGCTGCGCTGTTTAACACCAATGGCCTGGCCAGCGCCGCGATGGAAGCCAACCGTTACCTGATTGAGTGGAATATCAGTGTGGATATGGACACGGCGACCGAAGAGACACGCCAGTTTATGCAGTGGCGCCAGCAATTCCAGGCATTGTGCAAACAGAGTGGTTATCTTGAAAGTGTGCGTTACCAGACCTGGCAACTGGAGCAATTGCATCGACATACTTATTCGTTGCCTGGGGAAATACAACTGGCCGGATTTGACCGCATCAACCCCCATTTGCAGGCGTTGGTTAACGAACTGCAGGCGCAAGGCATCAGTGTGTCGCCATTTGACATGGGCGTCGCCGCTGAAGAAGTCAAACGCATGGTGTTTACCGAAACGATGGATGAATGCCGTGCCGCAGTGCACTGGGCGCAACAGCACCTGGCAACCAATCCCCTTGCCAGGCTGGCGATTGTGGTGCCTGGGCTGGACGCGCTGCGTGACACGCTGGCACACCTGCTCGATGATGTATTCCACCGCGAGGCATTGCATCCGGCACATGCTGAAACGCCGCGTTGCTATGAGTTCTCGCTAGGCTTGCCACTCAGCCGCTGGCCGCTGGTGGATACCGCGCTTAGCTTGCTCAGGCTGGCTTTTCAGCAATCCCCTTTCTCGCAAACCGAGCTGTCTGCCTTGCTCGGCAATGTCTACTGGTCGCAAGCACAATACGAGGCCGATCCGCGCGCTACGCTTGATGCAGAGATGCGCAGGCAACTACCGCTACAGGTAAAAGCCTCCACCTTTCTGCGGTTTGTTGAACGTAAACAGCAAGATATCCACCCGGTGCTTAGCCCTGCGCTATACGCCGATTTGAATGCTTTACTCAGCCTGGCAAAACAAACCCCTCGCAAACAAACCCCTTCTGCCTGGGTCAACAGTTTTAACCAGTTGCTGGAAGCGACGCATTGGCCGGGCGAACGCAGTTTGTCCAGCCACGAGTACCAGTGTCAGCAATCCTTCCAGCGCGTACTAGGGCAACTGGCAGCACTTGATGCGTGGTTAGGCGTTATCGATGCCATGACTGCCCTGCACCGTTTATCACAATTGTGCCAGGCACAGATCTTTCAGCCGCAAACCGTGGGCTTACCCAATATCACGCTGATGGGCATGCTGGAAGCTTCTGCCCAGCCGCTGGATGCGGTGTGGGTGATGGGCATGAATGATCATGTGTGGCCGCCATTGTCGCGTACCAACGCACTTATCCCTGCTGAGCTGCAACGCCAGGCCGCGACACCGAATGCCAGCAGTGAAGTGCAGATAGCTTTTGCCAGCCAGATTCACCAGCGCCTGCTGCGATCGGCCAGGCAGGTGATTTTTTCGTATGCTGACCGCGAAGGTGACCGGCTGTTACGCATCAGCCCGCTGATCCAGTCTATCCCCCATGCAGACACCACACCAGGCGCAGCCACCCTGGCTGAAACACTGGCACAAAACAGTGCACAAGACTGGCAATGGCTGGATGACCATCAGGCCCCTGCCGTACAAGACGGCGAGCATGTCAGTGGTGGTACCGGTTTATTGCGAGCGCAGGCGATTTGCCCGGCCTGGGCTTTTTACCAGTACCGTTTAAAAGCGCGCAAACTGGAAACCCCGCATAATGGACTGGATGCCATGCAGCGCGGCGACTTGATCCACCGGGTGATGGCAGCGTTCTGGGCACAGCAATCATCAGTAGACTGGGCATCGGTGCAGGCAGAAGCGCTCAAAACACAGTTAGCCGAGATTGCCACCACAGTGATTGCGGAATTCAACCAGGCATATGCACAACCGTTTTCCGAAGTATTTTGCCAGCTCGAAAGCGAACGCTTGAGCAAGCTGGCGCTGACATGGCTATGGGAAGTCGAACGCGAACGCCCGCAAGCTTTTAAGGTGAAGCTGATAGAGGAAAAATTCACGCCGCTGATTGAAGGCATACAGGTCACCCTGATCATAGACCGCGTGGATGCACTGGAGGATGGCAGACTGGTGGTGATTGACTACAAAACCGGTAGCGCGCCGGATTATAAAAATTGGGCCAGCGACAAAATCACCGAGCCACAACTGCCTATCTATGCCGCTTTTATCCTGCAGGAGGAAGACATCGCCGCGGTCTGCTTTGGTAAATTGCGGCTGACGGATGGCGGCTTTACAGGCGTCGCAGCTGAAGATGAAATCGTGTCTGGCATTAAAGCGTTTAACCACGAAAAAAACAAACTGTTCGACCCGTTAGCCTTTCCGGACTGGCCTTCCATATTGCAGCACTGGCGCAGCCAGATTACCAAAACCGCACAAGCGTTAAAAGCGGGCGAAGCCGCTGTGGTATTTGAATCCGAACAGGATCTGGATTATTGCGATGTATTGCCATTGTTGCGTTTGCCCGAGCGGCAATTGCAATTTGAATACAGGCATCATGGTGACCAGTCATGAGTATGCCGATCCATGAAACTGACTTGCAGCAGGCACTGGCTAACGATACCGCCAACCGCCAGCGTGCACTGGACATCGAATCGTTTATTGTTGAAGCACCTGCTGGCGCAGGTAAAACAGAGCTGCTGACACAACGCGTGCTCAAGCTGTTGCAAACCGTGCAGGCGCCGGAAGAAATCATTGCCATTACTTTCACCAATAAAGCGGCGTCAGAAATGCGCGCGCGCATTCTTGATAGCCTGCAACTGGCTGCCGCAGGTGTGATGCCGGAAGCACCACATAAACAGATCACCTTTGAACTAGGCCGTCAGGCCTTGCAGCGCTCAGCCGAACTCAAATGGCACTTGCTGGAAACCCCTGCAAGACTGCGTATTTACACCATTGATTCACTATGCGCCAACCTGGCGCGGCAAATGCCATTGTTAAGCCGCTTTGGTACGCAACCGGCGGTGACTGAAGATGCCTGGGCCTATTACCGCGAAGCCGCCGGGCAGGCCCTGCAAACGATGGATGATCCGCAATTGGGAGCGCCGGTGCGACTAGTGCTGCGCTATATGGATAACGACCAGGCGCGCCTTGAAGGCCTGTTGATGGCGATGCTCTCAAAACGTGAGCAATGGTTGCATTTGAGCCAGGCTGGCAATGTCAGTAGTGGAAACCCGTATGCAGAGAATCAAAGTGATGCTGCCAGGCTTGCGTTGCTACACCTAATCGAAAGCGAATTAGAGCAGGCAGCACAAGCATTACCCGGCCGCCTCCAGTCTGCGCTGATGCCGATTGCACATTATGCTGCCAGCCAGCTTCCCCCTGATCACACGCTCTCTGCTCTGGCGGATTGGCAACAGCCCTTCTCAGCCAGTATTGAAGATTTACCCGGCTGGCGCGCGCTGAGCGATTTGTTACTGACTGCCAGCGGTGGCCTGCGCAAACGGCTGGACAAAAACATGGGTTTGCCGGCTACTGATGAAGCCAAACCATATAAAGAAGCCTTAACAGAAATACTGGATGGGCTGGCACAGCACAGTGATAGCGAGGCCAGCATGGCCCGCATCCGCATGCTGCCTGACCCTGACAGTGAAGATGACGCCATTATCCAGGCGCTTAGCCAGCTACTGAACATTGCAGCCGCGCAATTATGGCTATGTTTCCAGGCACAAAATGAAGTGGATTTTGTCGAGATTGCCCAGCGGGCATTGGCCGCGCTAGTCGAAGGTGGCATTTCCACCGAACTGGCGATGCGCCTGGATTACCGTATTCAGCATCTGTTAGTGGATGAGTTCCAGGATACCAGCCCCATGCAGATCGACCTGCTCAAGGCACTCACGCGAGGATGGCTGCCCGACGATGGCCGCACCCTGTTTGCAGTGGGCGACCCCATGCAATCGATTTACCGCTTCCGTAAAGCCAATGTCGGCTTATTCCTCAATGCCGCTGTGTATGGCATAGGTGACATCCAGCTGACACCGCTTAAACTCTGGCGCAACAACCGTTCACGCCCACCTGTGGTGGATTGGATCAACCAGACCTTCAAGGGCATGCTACCGGCCAGGGACGCGCCGCAACAAGGCGCCATCGCTTACCGGCCATTTGTGGCGACCAGAGCCGATACACAAGGCGCAGGTATATTCATACATCCGCTATTGATCCCTGTCACGGAAGCGGATGAAGAACCTGCCGATATCCGCCACCTGGAAGCCGAACAGATCATCCGCATCATCCAGCACACCCGCGCGAACAAACCGGATGCCACCATCGCCGTGCTGGTACGCGCACGCAGGCATTTGCACGCCCTGGTCAGCGAAATGCGCCGCAACCACAGTGAATTGAGTTTCCAGGCAGTTGAGATCGAAGAACTGGCCAACCGCCAGATTGTGCAGGACTTGCTGACATTGACCTATGCCCTGCATCAACGCGCAGACCGCGTCCACTGGCTGGCTTTGCTGCGTGCCCCGTGGTGTGGCCTGACCCTGGCTGACCTGCATGCGCTGATCGGCCAGGATACTCATCGCAGCGTGATGCATTTGCTCGCCGATGAAGTTGTGCTGGCCAGGCTAAGTGAGGATGGCCAGCAGCGGGCCCGCCATGTCAGTGCGGTCATGCAACCTGCGCTGGATTGGCGCGGTCGCTCAAGTGTCAGCCGCTGGGTGCATAACACCTGGCTAAGGTTGGGCGGTGCGCAATGCCTGTGGAATGAAAACGATGTGCAGGACGTACAGGCATTTTTTGCCCGCATCGCAGCACTTGAACAACACAACCAGTTCAGCCCGCAAGCCCTGGCCGAAGACGTAAAAAAACTCTATGCCGCGCCTGATGCCAAAGCCGATGCCAGTTTGCAGTTCATGACTATCCATAAATCCAAGGGCCTGGAATTTGATACCGTGATCCTGCCTGGCCTGGATGGTGGCAACCCGCCGGATGATGCCAAGCTGGTGATCTGGGAAGAAGTGACGCTTGACAGTGGCGCCACCGAACTGGTCGCTGCGCCCTATGTGCCTACCGCCCGCAAACGACAGCAGGCGGCGCTTGGTAAAACTAAGGTGGTCACCGCCTATGACTATCTGAATGACCTCGACAAAACCCGCGCCGGCTATGAAGATGCCCGCGTACTGTATGTGGCGGCTACCCGGGCCGAGCGCCAGTTGCACTTGTTAGGCGCGGCAAAACTGGATAAAAATGGTGATCCGCAACCGCGTAAAAACACCTTCCTGCATTTGCTATGGCCTGCGGTAAGCACATGGTTCACCACAGAGCACGACCTGGTAGCACGCGCCCCGCTTGCCGAAAAAGATGCCGATATCAAGCAATTCATCCCCAAATTAATCCGCGTGCGACAACCGGAAACACCTGCTGCGTTACAAGTATCCGGCACCACGGCAGCACCAGGCTATACACAAACCAGCGAAGCTGCACCAATCGCCGTCTGGGAAGCCGATATCGGTACCCTCGCCCACCTTTATCTGCAACTGATCGCCGGGCAAGGCCTCGCTCGCTGGGGCGATAGTGTCAATAACCAATTCCTGATGCACGCACTGGCGATGCAGCGCTGGTTCAAGCAGCGCGGCTATGCCGAGAATGAAGCCACCCTTGGCGCCGCCAAAGCCGCCAAACTATTGACCACCACTTTGCAATCCGCCGATGGGCAATGGGTGTTACAACCACATCCTGAAGCCGCCTCGGAGCTAGCCATAGAACAACTGGCCGATAGCAAAAAGGTCATCGATCGTACATTTATCGCTGAAGGAGTGCGCTGGATCATCGACTATAAATCCATGCCGGTGACCAGTCAGCAAGATCTGAACATGTTAGCTGCGCACTTTAAACCGCAACTGGCTTCCTATGCACAACTATTCCAGCAAGAAGGACTGACGGTAAAAACCGCCATCTTGTTTTTGAGTATCGGCAAACTAATCGTGATTGAATAAGGGTCAAATATGATTGAACAACAAGCCATCCTGGACGCATTCCAGTTCCGCCATGCCTGCAAAGAGTTTGATGCCAGCAAGCAGATTCCTCCAGAAGAGTTTGAGTTAATTCTAGAATCCGCCCGCCTTTCACCCAGCTCATTTGGCTTCGAGCCATGGCACTTCATCGTCGTTCAGGACAAAGCTTTGCGCGAAAGCCTGAAACAACATGCCTGGGGTGCACCCTTAAAGCTGGACACCGCCAGCCATTTTGTATTGTGCCTCGCAATGAAATCACCATTCCTGGATCCCAAAGGACCTTATTTGCCTGAGTTTATGCGTGAAGTGCAGCACCATCCGCAAGAAATGGCTGATATGCGATTAGGCTTTTATAGCCAATTCCAGCAATCAGATTTTGACCTGACAGATGAACGAAAATTGTTCGATTGGGCCAGCAAGCAATGCTATATTCCGCTGGCAAATATGATGACTGTGGCAGCCATGCGCGGCATAGACTCCTGCCCGATTGAAGGATTCAAGCAGAAGGAAACCGATGCTTTATTGGCAGAGCAGTTCGGCGTGAATTTAGAGGAATATGGCCTGGCATATATGGTGGCGTTTGGTTACCGGAAAAA